>DFBF01000086.1:0-838 GCA_002367285.1 Rhodobacteraceae bacterium UBA3087
GCGGCCAGGTTTTTGCGATAAAACGCGTTGCTTTCCTCGGCGGTCGAGAAACCGGCATACTGACGGATCGTCCAGGGGCGGCCCGCATACATCGTCGCCTTGACGCCACGTGTGAACGGACCAACGCCGGGAATACCGCCCATATGCGGCAAGTCATCGGTGTCATCAGCAGTATACAGCGGCTTGACGTCGATGCCTTCCAGCGTGTTCCAGGTCAGGTCCTCCAAAGGCCGCCCGCGCAGCTCTTTTTTGGCCAGTTCTTCCCAAGTTTTCTTGTCGCTCATCGACTTTTCCTTCCATTTACCCGCTGTTTGGCGGCGTAACCCTTTGTTCCGGGGGCGGTCCGTCCTATATCTGTTGGACAGGAGGCCCCATGTTCATACGCGCAGCTTTTATCACCGTTCTATTTGCCCTGCCCGCCTGGGCCGTGGACGCCTGGGCACCCGAGCCTGCTGGCGACCACGTTTTGGCGGAATACCACTGGCTTAACCGCGTTCTGGTTGTCTTTGCCGACAGCCCGAATGACCCGCGTTTCATCCAACAGATGACGGTGCTGGCCGAATTCCCCGAAGAATTGACCACGCGCGACGTTATTGTGATCACAGATACCGACCCCAGCGCTGACAGCGCCATCCGCGAGGCTTTGCGCCCACGCGGGTTTGGCTTTGTGCTGATCGGCAAGGACGGTGCGCGATACCTGCGCAAACCCGCGCCCTGGACCCTGAGAGAGCTGACGCGCAGCATCGACAAGATGCCGCTGCGCCAGCAGGAACTCAAGGATATGCGGGCGCAGTAGGTCACCGGATCATTCAAACTCCATGATCACTTCGTCAACCGC
>DFBF01000086.1:899-9202 GCA_002367285.1 Rhodobacteraceae bacterium UBA3087
TCCTGAACCTCTTGGCCAACTTCGACCGCCAGGTTCACCACCAGACCCGGCATCGGGCACAGCAGCATCTTGGACGTATCTGGCGCAACTTTTTCGGGCATCAACGAGGCCAGTTCAGCAGCGCGCGGTGTGCGCACATGCACGGCCATGTCAGCCCCGCGGGTGCGAATGCGGAAACCACCGGGGATTTTGCCGACCTTCAGCACAAGCGGCGCGCCATCCACCATCAGGTTGGCCAGCTTGTCCCCCGGCGTCCAGTCCGAGGTCACGCGCATGGACGATCCATCCGTGAACTTGATCGTCGAGCCATCCTGGTCGGCATCGACTTCGATCTCGAACCCTTCGCCCTGGGCGGTAACGGTCCAATGCGTGCCAACGCGCCGTTCGTGATTGTCCATCCGACCCGACACGCGGGTGCGGCGAATTTCGGCAACACGGTTCATCGCGGCGGCCGCAGCAGCGACACGCTGCAAATCGCCTTCGGGCAGGGTAACCCCTTCGAAACCCTCGGGGTATTGTTCTTCGATAAAGGCGGTCGTCATTTCGCCCGCGATAAAGATCGGGTGATCCATCACAGCCGCCAGGAACGGCAGGTTGTGGCCAATACCTTCGACCTCAAAACTGTCCAGCGCGATTCGCATGGCTTCGATGGCCTGATCGCGCGTCGGCGCCCAAGTGCACAGTTTGGCAATCATGGGATCGTAATACATGCTGATCTCGCCGCCCTCAAAGACGCCGGTATCATTGCGCACAGCGATGTCGCCAGCGGGCGCATCGCCCTGCCATTTGTCGTTGACCAACAGGGGACCTGCGGCAATTTCCGCAGGCGGACGATACCGGGTCAGACGACCGATCGACGGCAGGAAGCCGCGATAGGGATCTTCCGCATACAGGCGGTTTTCAATCGCCCAGCCGGTCAACGTCACATCATCCTGGGTGATGGTCAGCTTTTCACCAGCCGCCACGCGGATCATCTGTTCAACCAGATCGACACCGGTGATCAGCTCGGTCACAGGGTGTTCCACCTGCAAGCGCGTGTTCATTTCCAGGAAATAGAAGTTCTTGGCGCCATCGACGATGAATTCCACCGTGCCGGCGCTGGCGTATCCGACGGCCTGAGCCAATGCGACGGCCTGTTCGCCCATCGCCTTGCGGGTCGCTTCGTCCAGGAACGGGCTGGGAGCTTCTTCCACAACCTTTTGCTGGCGACGCTGGATCGAACATTCCCGTTCGCCCAGATAGATGCCATTGCCATGGCTGTCACACAGCACCTGAATTTCGATGTGGCGCGGTTGTGTGATGAACTTTTCGATGAAAATCCGGTCATCGCCAAAGCTGTTGGCGGCTTCGTTCTTGGAGGACTGGAACCCTTCGCGGGCCTCATCATCATTCCAGGCGATGCGCATACCCTTGCCACCGCCACCGGCGGAAGCCTTGATCATCACCGGGTATCCGACCTGGTTCGAAATCGTGACGGCCTCATCAGCGTCTTCAATCAGACCCATATAACCGGGCACGGTCGACACGTTCGCCTCTTGGGCGATCTTTTTCGAGGTAATCTTGTCGCCCATGCTTTCGATTGCACCAACGGGCGGGCCAACGAATGCCACGCCTTCGGCGGCCAGCGCTTGGGCGAACTTGCTGTTTTCACTTAGAAAACCATACCCGGGGTGAACCGCTTGCGCGCCCGAGGACTTGATTGCGGCCATAACCTTGTCGATGACGATATAGGACTGGTTCGCCGGGGGCGGGCCGATATGCACGGCCTCATCGGCCATTTTCACATGCAGCGCATTGCGGTCGGCGTCCGAATAAATCGCCACCGTCTTGATGCCCATCTTGCGGGCGGACTTGATGACGCGGCAAGCGATCTCACCCCGGTTGGCAATCAGGATCTTTTCAAACATGTCCCGGTCCTTTCGTCTGGTTTTTCTGTGGGCAAAAGCCCGAGTTCAAACGGAAAACGCCACCCAGGCCCCAAGGGGCTTGGATGGCGTTTCCATGCATCGTCGCACCGCACGAAGCGGTGGGAAATGAGTTAGTTACACAGATCGATGTTGACGTCGTCGCAGATTGCGCCGACCCCTGCACCGATAAGTGCGCCGGTAAGAAGGTTACCGCCGGTTGCTCGGGCCACGACGGCCCCTGCGCCAGCCCCTGCGCCCGCGCGCTGCATGTCGTTCCACTGGCATCCTGCCAGGGTGAAAGCGGCACAGGCCGCCAGGGCGATTGTTTTGATCTGCATCGTTGTCTGCCTCGTTGTGCATTCTTTTTATGCACCCGGTGTACACCATTTCCCGCGCCGGGAAAAGAGCCTGGTCTGATCAACACACGATCAGACCAGACATAAGGGGAAGGGTAACGGTTTTGGTTAAACCAGGCAGAAGACCGGGATAAAGCCCCTGCCATGTCGATGACTGTGCCCGCGGTTTTCACGCCACGATAGCCCCCGGCGAAGGGTGCGACATTTTGGGCCGGAACTTGCCGGATTTCGGGGTGTTCAGGCAGGATCATGCCGATCCCCCGTCACCGAACGCCTCTGGGAACGACGCCTGCGCACGCCGCAGGTCGATCTGCAACAGCGCCTCGTAACTTTCGGGATCAAACGGATCTTCTGCGGCGATCACCTCGCGACTGAACAGCCAAGACAGGCGTCCGGCGTCCAGATTTCCACGCTCGAACGGTTGGTCGCCAAAGCATTCCCACAGGGCCTTCATGAACCCCACATCAGCACGCCGATCAGCCGGGCGCCGGTCGGCATAACGCTCGCGGACAACCAGAGCAGTCACGCCCTTTTTGTTGTCACGCCGAATGGTGAATTGAAAATCCGTACCGGGAAGCCGACCGGGAAAACCACGGTGTTTCAGCATGGGCGGCTCCTTGAAAGCTCAAGGGCCGCCCAGCTGAGATGCTGGTGATCAGCCCCGTGTTGGGTCGTTGGGTGTGCTCGATGTGCGTCCATCGTTATCGCCTTGGTCGCGATACGGGATTGGTACGCAAATCTCACCGTTGGCAGACGCGCCATATCCGGACGGACAGCACGGACCCTGACCCGTCGATGACGCGTTGGCCGTTGTGCCCAGCGCGCCGTTGGAGCCACGCGTCGTGCCCGGTGGGCATTCACCGCCCCCGGTCGAACTACCGTATTTGTCGAACGTCGGTTCAGGATAGATTGCCCGAATTGGCTCAGGCGCCGGACTACAGGCCGCCAGCGCAACGATACCTGCGCAACCGGCCAGAACAAAGAAACGTTGGAACATGTTACCCTCCGTGAAAGAATTACGTCTATGTCGCAAGGATAATCGAAATGGGTGGGGGTCAGTGAATTCACGTCGTCACACCCCCGATAACAGGCTGTTTCTTGCCGACCCGCGTGGGGGGCTGTGCGGTTCAGCGCAGGGATGTCCGACATCAGAACCCCTCCCAGACACATGTGTCGCCATCGGGGCGATAGGCCTCGAAGAACTGCGTTGCGGCAGGGTTGGACAGGCCAAATTCAATCGGGCGATCTGACAGCGAGATGATCACCTGCGCGGGCATCGGCCCGGTCGAGGCCAGGCGCGGCAAGGCAAAGGTCTCGCACAGATGTGCCATATCTTCCTCGGCTTTCAGAAACTCGATATCGCCTGCATTGCGGGCAATTCGGGGGGCAACGAACCGGAACCTGACGGCCAACCCGGACGCGCTGGGTTCATTCCAGATCGCGTCCTGAAAGGTGACCTCTTGCCCCGAAGGCACGACAATCAATTCATCAGCCAAGGCTGGCAGAGACGGGGCCAGTGCGACACACAACGCAAGGGCCAGAAGGCGGGAAACGACCGCCCCCCAGTTTTTTGCAATTGCATTCCCCATGCCCCCAAACACCCCTTACAGCGGGATGTTGTCGTGTTTTTTCCACGGGTTCTGCAACGACTTGCCCCGCAGGCTGGCGAAAGCTCGGCTAACCCGCTTGCGGGTCGAACGCGGCTGGATCACCTCGTCGATAAAGCCCTTTTCGGCGGCGACAAACGGGTTGGCGAACCGATCTTCATAGTCCTCGGTGCGCCGCGCGATCTTATCAGGATCGCCCAATTCGCTGCGATACAGGATCTCGGTCGCGCCCTTGGCGCCCATCACCGCGATTTCTGCGGTCGGCCAGGCATAGTTGAAATCGCCGCGCAGGTGCTTGGACGCCATCACGTCATAAGCGCCACCATAGGCCTTGCGGGTGATCACAGTCACCTTCGGCACGGTCGCCTCGCCATAAGCGAACAACAGTTTTGCGCCGTGCTTGATGACGCCGCCATATTCCTGGCTGGTGCCAGGCAGGAAGCCGGGCACGTCAACCAGGGTCAGGATCGGAATTTCGAAGGCGTCACAGAACCGCACGAACCGCGCGGCCTTGCGGGAACTGTCGATGTCCAGACACCCGGCCAAAATCATCGGCTGGTTCGCCACCACGCCCACGGTCTGGCCTTCCAGACGCATAAAACCGGTGATGATGTTCTTGGCGAAATCTTCCTGAATCTCATAGAAATCGCCTTCGTCACCCAGCTTGGTGATCAGCTCTTTCATGTCATAGGGCGTGTTGGCGTTGTCCGGCACCAGCGTGTCCAGGCTTTCGTCGATCCGGCCCGGTTCATCAAAGAACGGGCGGACCGGGGGCTTTTCGCGGTTGTTCAGCGGCAGGAAATCAACCAGACGCCGCACTTCGGACAGGGCCTCGACGTCATTTTCAAACGCGCCATCTGCCACGGACGATTTTTTGGTGTGAGTCGAGGCGCCGCCAAGCTCCTCGGCCGTCACCACTTCGTTGGTTACTGTTTTCACCACATCCGGGCCGGTCACGAACATATAGGACGTGTCTTTCACCATGAAGATAAAGTCAGTCATCGCGGGCGAATAGACGGCGCCACCGGCGCACGGCCCCATGATAACGCTGATCTGCGGCACCACGCCCGAGGCCATGATATTGCGCTGGAACACTTCGGCATACCCGGCAAGCGAGGCAACACCTTCCTGAATACGGGCCCCGCCCGAGTCATTGATGCCAATGACCGGCGCGCCGTTTTGCATCGCCATGTCCATGATTTTACAGATTTTTTGCGCGTGCGTCTCCGACAGCGATCCGCCGAACACTGTGAAATCCTGGCTGAACACATAAACCATGCGGCCGTTGATCGTGCCCCAGCCGGTCACGACACCGTCGCCTGCGGGACGGTCGTCCTCCATGCCAAATTCGGTGCAGCGGTGGGCGACGAACATGTCGAACTCTTCGAACGAATCTTCGTCCAGCAACAGTTCGACCCGCTCGCGTGCGGTCAGCTTGCCCTTGGCATGCTGACTGTCAATCCGTCGCTGACCGCCACCCAGGCGGGCACCTTCACGGCGGCTTTCAAGTTCCTGAAGGATATCTTTCATCTGGCGGCACTCCTTGATTTCAAGGCAAACTAGCCGCATTCCGCCTGTGTAGAAAGAGAAAAGCCGCGTATTTGCAAACAACCGCCTCCTGTCGTTTTGCAAATTGCATATCTGCAAATTTTCGCCCAACTGGACAAGCACCCACAACGCGCGTAACTCGTTAACTATGGCAGAGCTTTCCGCTCCAAGGTTCCTGGACCGCAACACGCCCCCGAATGTCGTGACGCTGACCCTGATTGTGGCGGCAGGCGCGCTGTCGATGAACGTGTTCCTGCCTTCTCTGCCCGGAATGGCCGAATATTTCCAGGCCGATTACCGCCTTATGCAACTGTCGGTCGCCCTGTATCTGGCCGTGAACGCGGCGCTGCAAATTGTCATCGGTCCGATCTCGGATCGGGTCGGACGCCGCCCCGTCATTCTGTGGAGCTTCACGCTGTTCCTGCTGGCCACGCTGGGCTGCATCATGGCGCCAAACGTACATGTCTTCCTGGGGTTTCGCATGGCTCAGGCGGTGATTGTCGGCGGCATGGCGATCAGCCGCGCGGCGGTGCGCGACATATACCCGCCTGATCGGGCCGCCAGCATGCTGGGCTATGTCACGATGGGCATGTCGATTGTGCCAATGGCCGCCCCGGCGATTGGCGGAGTTCTAGATCAAGCCTTTGGTTGGAAGGCGAATTTCTGGATACAGGTCGTGATGGGCGCTGGTGTCTTGTGGCTGGTCTGGCGCGACATGGGTGAAACCGCCCAACGGCACGGCGGCAGCCTGCGCGACCAGATCCGTGAATACCCCGAACTTCTGCTGTCGCGCCAATTCTGGGGCTATTGCGCCGCTGCGGCCCTGTCGGCGGGCGCATTCTTTTCCTATCTCGGCGGCGCGCCCTTTGTAGGCAGCGTGATTTACCATATGGCCCCCGCAACCATGGGGGTCTTCTTTGGAGCACCATCTGTCGGATATCTGTTCGGCAACTGGTTTTCGGGCCGTTATTCGGTGCGCCTGGGCTTGAACCGAATGATCATGCTGGGCGCTTCGGTCGCGACAGTCGGCCTGGCCCTATCGTTGATCGTTTTCTACGCCGGGCACGGGTCACAATACGTCTTTTTCGGCTTCATGATCCCGCTGGGCCTGGGCAACGGCATCCTTCTGCCCAACGCCAACGCCGGTATGCTGTCCGTCCGGCCCCACCTGGCCGGCAGCGCGGCCGGCCTGGGCGGCGCAATCCTGATCGGTGGCGGCGCAGCCCTGTCGGCAACCGCGGGCTGGCTGTTGTCACCAACATCGGGCGCCTATCCTCTGCTGTGGCTGATGGTCGCCAGCTCGGCCCTCTCGCTGGTTGCGATCCTGTTGGTCATTCGCAGACAGGCCCGCTTGGGGCTCTAGTCCTTGCCGAAGCGGCTTTGCAAATGCTAGATCAAGCATAGCAAACCTTGCAAAGGCGGGCCCTGACATGGCGACACAGAAACTCTATGCCGGTGTAAAACTGCGTGAATTGCGCACCCGTCTGGGGCTGACTCAAAAAGGGTTTGCCGAAAAACTGGGGGTCTCCCTGCCCTATCTGAACCAGATGGAAAACAACAATCGCCCCGTGTCCACCGGCGTGGTTCTGGGGCTGGCGCAGGAGTTCGGCTTTGACGTCGCCGAATTGTCGACCGGAGACGCCGAACGTCTGGTCACCGACATGCGCGAAGCTTTGGCGGACCCTGTGTTCGGTGACACCCCCCCCTTGGCGGACCTGCGGCTTGCGGCCTCAAACGCCCCGGCCCTGGCGCGCGCCTTTCTGGAACTGCACCGGGCCTATTGTCAGAGCCACGAACGCCTGGCCTCTTTGGACGAAGCACTGGGACGTGAAGGCACGTCCGTCCAGGCAAGCCCCTGGGAGGAGGTTCGCGACTTCTTTCACTATTGCGACAATTACATTGACGCAGTGGATCGCGCCGCTGAACGGTTTTCCCGTGATGGCGACCCGGAACAGGCCGCGACACGCATCCTTTCCGGATTGAAAATTACCGTTGATTTGCAAGAAAGTACCCAGGTTCGAGGATTTGACGCAACCACCGGAACGCTGCATCTGTCGACGCTTTCAGCCCCCTCAACCCGCCGATTCCAGCTGCTGCATCAGGTTGCGCTTCTGACACAAAACGAACTTCTTGAAGCAACACTGGATCTGGCCCGATTCCAAACAGATGAGGCGCGCGCCATCGCCAAGATTGGCCTGGCGAACTATTTCGCCGGGGCGGCCCTGCTGCCCTATCGCGCATTCCAACAGGCCGCGCATGACACGCGACATGATCTGGAACGCCTGGCGGACCTGTTTGGCGCATCTATCGAACAAATTGCCCACCGCCTGTCCACCTTGCAGCGCCCCGGCGCAAAGGGCATTCCGTTCTTCTTCGTGCGCGTCGATCAGGCCGGCACGATCACCAAGCGACATTCGGCAACACGGCTGCAATTCGCCCGTTTTGGCGGTGCCTGCCCGCTGTGGAACGTACACCAGGCGTTCGAAACACCGGGGCGCTTCCTGCGCCAGTTGGCCCAAACCCCAGACGGTGTGCGATACCTGTGCCTGGCGCGCGACGTGTCGAAATCTGGCGGCAGCTTCTCGGCCCCCGTGCGCCGATACGCGATCGGTCTGGGCTGTGAAATCCGCCACGCCCGCGATCTGGTCTATGCCGATGATATGGATATCTCGAACGAGGCTGCCTTTGAACCGATCGGCATATCGTGCCGCATCTGCGAGCGGGTCGATTGCCACCAGCGTTCGGTCCCGCCGCTGGAGCGCAAACTGCGCGTGAACCCGGATGCGCGCGGCATCTTGCCTTATGAGATCGACAGATGAAAAAGCTGCTTGTTCTGCTGGCCCTGCTGTTGGGCGGCACGACCGTTCTGGCGCGAAATGCCGAAG
>DFBF01000212.1 GCA_002367285.1 Rhodobacteraceae bacterium UBA3087
CGTGACCGGGCCAATTTCAACCTAAAGCCTGCGACCGGTTCAAACCGGCGTTTTTCAAGGCGACAACGCGTAACATTGTACGGGGGGTGAAAATCTGGGACACTAAGAAAACGCGCATTGAGGAAGGGATTTGACATGGCCATTCGCTTGGTACTCCCGCAAGACAGCGGATTTTCGATCGATAGCATTCAGGATCTTGTCGGGGCTGCGGTATCGGAAACGGACTTTAGTGCTTACGATTCCAACGGGTTCTCCGGTACAGGGACTGTCGATGGGCAGCCTTCAACTGTGGTGGCGACAGGGACGGATCTAACCTATTTCACGCTCTTTAGCGTCTATCCTACCGGCGGTACGCTTGAAACGCTGACCATCACAATTGGTGCCGGAGATGTAGAGTTCACCGAAATGAATCTCGATCTTGGCGAGGTGACAGACGCCGTTCTGAACGACACGATAGAGACCTATTTGCTGGGGCTGACTTGGGACATGTTCCTTGGCAACGCGGCTGATATTGCGCCTGCTGGCACAACCGTTGGCAATAACGTGCCGCTTAACTTTATCGGTGACGACATCATCCGCGGGTTGGGTGGCAACGACAACCTGTTCAGCGGCGACGGCAAGGACAAACTGTATGGTAACTTTGGCAATGACATTTTGGATGGCGGCCTTGGCGGGGACCTGATCCGGGGCGGGAATGGTTCTGACAAGGTGATTGGGAACAAAGGCAACGACAAGCTGTTTGGGGACGCTGGCAAGGATATCCTGAAAGGCGGGCTGAACAAAGACGTGCTGGATGGCGGCACCGAAAATGACGTGCTGACTGGCGGCGGTGGCGCGGACAAGTTCGTGTTCAAAGACGGGTATGGCCGCGATAAAATCACCGATTTTGCAGCCAACAACAATCTGGAAGACATTAGTCTTAGGGCTGTTACCGCGATCAAGGGCTTTGTGGACCTCAAGAACAACCATATGTCTCAGGTCGGAACGAACGTGATCATTGATGACAATGCCGGAACCGAGATTGTTCTGGTTGGTATCGACCTGGCGGATCTTCACAAGGCCGATTTCATCTTTTGATGGGTCTTTGACCCACCAAATATCCAGTTGAACGGGGCTGCGACCGCTGAAGTGGTCGCAGCCTTTGGAAGTTTGCGGTCGCTTCCCGCGGAACTTTAATACGGCAGGGGCGATGGGGGGGGCGTGTGTGTGCCCTGGCGATGCTGTTTTGTTGCCTGAAGCAATGGCTTCGGGTTTCTGCGCCCGCCGGGAACGAGAGCAGGAAAGATTATATACAATCAGATCGCCTGTCTGTAACGTCGCGTCACGGAACGTGCGAAATTTTTTATTAAACGGAGAATAATATGCCATTTATTGATGGTACTAGCGGAAACGACACGCTGATCGGCACCGTGGGAGCGGATCAGATTTATGGCCGCGAAGGCAACGACACGTTGAACGGCAAAGCGGGCGTCAACGTAATTTATGGCGGCGACGGATCAGACACCATTATTACCGGCAAGGGCCGGGATCTGGTCTTTGGCGGTGACGGCAACGATCTGGTGAACGTTATCGGAAATTATTCCGGCACCTATTTCGTTGGCGGATATGGTGGCGACACGATCTCGCTTGACCGGGCGGCGTCTGGCACCTTTTTGTCGCTGGATTATGATATCCGCAGCTTCCTCTCAACCGGGGATGATCCGTTCGACTCGATTGATGTGACAATCCGCAACGGTTCGATTTCGATCAACAAAACCGAAAGTTCAGGCGCTGTTTTCCGCGACAACGTCGACGGTCTGTCAAACCTTGGGTCCGACAGCCTTGTCCATCTCTTCGGAACACATAACGATGACAACATTGATGCCGCGTCCAGAACGACCGGTCCGATGCTGAAGTTCTTTGCCGAAGGCAACGATCAATTCGACGGCGGGTCAAGCACCTATGAAGAAATCACATTTGGCCCCTCTTTCCGCTTCAGCGCCAGTGATTTTGAGATCGGGTATAACGAGATCACAATTACCAGCAGTTCTTCCGGACAGATGAGCGGCCGGATCGTTCAGACCGAGGCCGATTTTTCCACATCGTCCAATTCCTCCTTTACCACACGGTTCACCGGGGTGGATCTGATCGAGGGATCGACCGGCGGCGACTTGGTGACCGGGTCGTCTGGCAAGGACAAGTTCCGGCCGGGATATGGCAATGATGGCTTTGATGGGGCCGGTGGGATTGACACGGTCTATTACGACGCGACCGGCATCGTCAGTACCATTGTCGACCTGCAAAGAGGATATGGGCAGGCCTTGTTTTCGAACGATGGTGCGTTTGACGATTTCGGCGGTCTCTATGTTGGCAATCGGTTTGTATTCGAAGACCAATGGCAGCTTGATGGGTTGTCCCGGGTCGAGAATGTCGTGGGCGGTGTCAGTGATGATATCCTGCGCGGCAAAGGCGGGGCAAACGTCCTTGATGGCAGCGGCGGCAATGACATTCTGAACGGCCGCAAAGGCAACGATACTCTGATCGGCGGCGATGGCGACGACAGAATGCGCGGCGCAGCCGGACAGGACCATTTCCAGTTCGACAAACAGGACGGGGCCGACCGGATTTTCGGCTTTGAAAACGGCAAGGACAAGTTCGTGCTGACGGATGGTCTGGCCTTTTCCGACGTCGAAGTCGTTGATCGGGGACGGCACGCACTTGTGACATTTGGCGAAACCGAAGTGCTGGTTTTGAATATCGATCACACCTTGCTTGGGGCCAATGATTTCATCATCGCCTAGCGTAAATGTGCTTGGCTGAAAGGCCGGGTCAGGGTTAAAGCACAGTGCTTTGACCGGAGAAACATCGCGAAGGCGGGGGCTCTTCCCTTGCCTTCGTATCAGAGTCAATATATGCGCAGGTCGAAAAATTTGACCAGTGCCACGGACTGAACCGGGTGTTGAATGGCCATGCCGACTATATCGGCGCAGGGATTCATCAGCGCCAGACGGCGACCACCTGATGTTCAGCATGGGCATTCCGCAGCAGACAGGCTTTTTATGTCCCGACTAAAAAACCACGCCGCCCGCGATCAATGGATCGAAACCACCCTGCGCGCCTTGCCCAAGGGCTCCAGCCTGTTGGATATGGGGGCGGGTGAATGTGCCTATAAGCCCTATTGCGATCATCTGGACTATCGCGCACAGGATATTGCCGAATATGACGGCACCGGCGACGGGGTGGGGCTGCATACCGGGCAATGGGATACCAGCAGGCTGGATTTTGTCTGCGATCTCTATGACATCCCCGAAGACCAACAGTTTGACACTGTGTTCTGTTCCGAAGTTCTGGAACATGTGGTTGATCCGGTCCGCGCCGTCGAAAAAATGGCGCGCCTGACCAAACCGGGTGGGCAGGTGATTATCACCGCCCCTTTCAACTCGATCACTCATTTCGCGCCCTACCAT
>DFBF01000069.1:0-6514 GCA_002367285.1 Rhodobacteraceae bacterium UBA3087
CGCCAGCACCATCGCCAAAAGCGAAGTGATGAAACACGCCCGCGAGGGGCGCCCGATCCCGGTCGGCTGGGCGCTGGACGCCGAAGGCAACCCGACCACCGATCCCGCAATGGGTCTGAAAGGGTCAATGGCACCGTCTGGGGGATACAAGGGCGTCGGCATAGCGCTGTTTGTCGAAATGATGGCCGCCGCGATGACCGGCGCCACGCTGGGCATTGACGCCAGCCCCTTTTCGGGACCCGTCGGCGGCCCGCCCAGGACAGGCCAGTTCTTTATCGCCATCGACCCCGCCGCCACCTCAGGCGGGGCGTTTGGCGCGCGCATGACGGAGTTGGTGGCTGCGATGCAGGCCCAGGATGGCGCCCGTATTCCCGGCGAAAACCGGGGCAGCAAACGGCGTCAGGCGGCCCAGGATGGCGTTGCCATCAGCACCGCCACGCTGGAACGTATCCGCGCGCTGATCGGCTGAAACAACGCCCTGTGACGTGGTAAGGCCCACCGCCGTTGGGGACGGGCCTCTGGTCCTATCGGTTTCGGCCCGTCAGGCCGACAGCCACCCAGCCAGTTTTGCCGCATCCGGCAGCCCGCCCGCGTGGACCAGTTGGCCATCGACCGCAACACCCGGTGTCGACATGACCCCGGCCATGGCGATATCGCGCGGATTTGTGACCTTTTCGACGGTGACCTTGACGCCAAGCTCGGTGGCAGCGTCCTGGACCATCTGCGCGGTCGTTTCACAGCGGGCACATCCGGGGCCGTATACTTTCACGGTTTTCATGGGTCTCTCCTTCAGAGAATTGCGTTGAACAGAAAGCCGGTGGCAAGAATACCTGCCGCCACCACCGCGATGAAGATCGCGATCAGGCGCAGGGTCAGCACCTGTTTCAGAATGATCATTTCGGGCAGGCTGAGCGCGATCACCGACATCATGAAGGCCAGCGTCGTGCCCAATGCCGCGCCCTTGCCCAACAGGGCTTCGACAATCGGAATGACCCCTGCGGCATTGGTGTACATGGGGATGCCGACGACCACGGCGGCGGGCACGGACCACCAGGCCTCGCCGCCCATGATCCGCAACATCGTGGCTTCGGGCACATAGCCATGGATCAGCGCGCCGATGGCGATGCCGATCACCACCCAGATCCAGACCTTGCCCAGGATTTCGCGCACCTGCTCCAGCCCGATCCGCATCCGGTCGACCAGGGTCAGGCGCTCTTCGGGCAGACCCGGCGCGGGGCCTGCGTTCAGCTCGCGCACCCAGTCTTGCAAATACCGCTCCAACCCCATGCGCCCCATGGCCCATCCGGCCAGGGTCGAGATTGTAAAACCAAACACCAGATAGATCGCGGCAATGCGCCAGCCGACCAGGCCGAACAACAGGCCCAGCCCCACCGGCCCGACCATCGGCCCGGCGATCAGGAAGGAAAACGTGACCCCCAGCGGAATTCCCGCCGAGACAAAGCCGATGAACAGCGGCACCGAGGAACACGAACAGAACGGCGTCAGCACGCCCAGCGCAGCGCCCAGCGGATAGCCAAGGATCGCGCGCTTGCCCGACAGGACCGCCCGCGTTTTTTCCGGGCTGAACCAGCTGCGCAGCACGCCCGTGACAAACACGATCAGCGTCAAAAGCAGCAACACCTTGGGCACGTCATAGAGGAAAAAGGCGATCGCCTCGCCGGTATGACTGTCACGCGCCACGGGAAACAGTGACGTGGCCCAGTCGGAAAACGGGATCAACTGTCGGTACAGTAACAGCCACAGGATGCCAGCCAGCGCGGCCCCGCCATACCACAACCAATCGGGGCGACTGCGCTGGGGCATCGTGCCCTGTGTGTCGGCGCTCATGCGGCGTTCCTTTCTGCGGTTCGTTCAGCGGCCAGGACGGCGTCGATGATACCGCTCAGCTCCTTGGCCAGCGCGGGGTTTCGACGGTATCGCACCCATTGCGCGTCCCGGCGATCCACAACAATCCCGGCCTGTTTCAAAATTTTCATATGGCGCGACATCCGGCTTTGTGTGGCGTCCAGCCTGGCCATCAATTCACAAACACAATGTTCGCTGCCATCCCACAAGACCTGCAGCGCTGCGCGCCGGATCGGGTCGGCGATGGCGGTCAGGAAGTCTTGCATCGGGTTCTCTCCTGAAAATGCGGCAAGACGCATATGCGCTGAAACGAATACCATAACAATGGGCGGATTGTCACAGCAGAAAGGGGGGGGCGCGGCGCAGCACATCGGCAAGGCCGCGTTCCGGTTGCTCATCCCCGCTGTGGCGCGATCAGACCGGCATTCCCGGCTGGACATTCGCGCTTTCGGGCCTTGATGGATACACTCAATTGCGCGCCGGGCGCCCGAAGACCTCGATGTCGAAAACACGCACCATTTTGTCGCGTTCTATGCATAGGGGCTTTACACCTGCGCGTTTTGCGCCCTCACTGAATACGCTGTCGTATTGTACGGCGCGGGTCAGAAAGGATGCGGACGTGAAGCCAACCGATACCCTCAACCCTGAGTATTTTCACAAGGTCGTTGACTGTCAATATGCCTGCCCCGCGCACACGCCGGTGCCCGCCTATATCCGCCTGATCGCCCAGGAACGATACACCGATGCCTATCTGGTCAATTGGGAAAGCAATGTCTTTCCCGGTGTCTTGGGCCGCACCTGTGATCGCCCTTGCGAGCCGGCCTGTCGCCGTGGCCGGGTCGAAGACGACCCCGTGGCCATCTGCCGCCTGAAACGCGTCGCGGCTGATTTCAAAGACGATGTCACCGACCACCTGCCCGTCGCTGGCCCCGCAAATGGCAAAAAGGTTGCCCTGATCGGCGGTGGCCCGGCCTCGCTGACGGTGGCACGCGATCTGGCGCCTTTGGGCTATGAACTGCACCTGTTTGACGCCCAGACCAAGGGCGGTGGCTTCATGCGCTCGGAAATTCCGTCCTTTCGCCTGCCCGACAGCGTTCTGAACGAAGAGGTGGGCTATGTGCTGAACATGGGCATCACGACCCATTTCAACACCTATATCGACAGCATGTCGGACCTTCTGTCCAAAGGCTATGACGCGATTTTTGTTGGCAGCGGCGCGCCGCGTGGCCGCGACCTGCCCGACCTTGCGGGTCGCAAAAAGGCCGACGCCAACATTCACGTCGGGCTGGACTGGTTGGCCCATGTCGCCTTTGACCACACCCACAAGGTCGGTGAAAAGGTGATCGTGCTGGGCGGCGGCAACACCGCGATGGATTGCTGCCGCACCTCGCGCCGCTTGGGCGGCAAAGACGTCAAGGTGATCGTACGCAGCCCGTTTGCAGACATGAAAGCCAGCGATTGGGAAAAGGAAGACGCCCTTCACGAGGGCATCCCGATCATCGACAACCATGTGCCCAAGGAATTCGTGGTGAAAAAGGGCAAGCTGGTTGGCATGAATTTCGAAAAGGTCGAACCGATCTATCACGACGATGGACGCCGTGAATTGGTGCCCACCGGGGATGACCTTGCCTTTTACCCCTGCGACGACGTGCTGATTGCCATTGGACAGGAAAACGCCTTTCCCTGGATCGAACAGAACACCGGCATCCGGTTCACCGACTGGGGCACGCCGATCCTGAATGATGACGAAACGCTGCAATCCACCCGCAAAGAGGTGTTCTTTGGCGGCGATGCGGCCTTTGGCCCCAAGAATATCATCACCGCCGTGGCCCATGGTCACAAGGCGGCTGTGTCGATCGACCTGTACTGTCAAGGCAAGGATCTGGCCCAGCGGCCAGCCCCCCATGTCAATCTGGTCAGCCAGAAGATGGGCATCCACGAATGGAGCTATGACAGCATCCCCGTTCTGGACAAACGCGAGGCCGTGCCGCTGGTCGATCTGGAAAAGGCGCTGAAAGATCGCGACCTTGAGGTCGAGCTGGGCTTTGACGCCCAGGCCGCCTTTACCCAGGCCGAACGCTGTCTGAACTGTGATGCCCAGACCGTATTCACCGCCGAAAACTGTATCGAATGCGATGCCTGCGCCGATATCTGCCCGACCAGTTGCATCAACTTCATCGCCAATGCGCCCGAGGAGGACCTGCGCACCCGCCTCATGGTGCCCGCGCCCAATATGGACCAGTCGCTCTATGTCTCAGACACGCTGAACACAGGCCGGGTTCTGGTGAAAGACGAAGACGTCTGCCTGCACTGCGGATTATGCGCCGAACGCTGCCCCTCGGCGGCCTGGGACATGCAAATGTTCACCTATAATGTCGCCAAGGCGACCCCTGAGCTGATGGACCTCACATGAAACAGATCAAAGGCGTCAACGACTTCGTGGTGAAATTCGCCAATGTGAACGGCACCGGGTCAGCCAGTGCCAACCACCTGTTTGCCAAGGCGATTTTCCGCATGGGCATTCCCGTCAGCCCACGCAATATCTTTCCGTCGAACATCCAGGGCCTGCCCACCTGGTACGAGGTTCGGGTCAGCAAGAACGGCTATTTGGGTCGGCGCGGTGGTGTTGACATGATGGTCTGCGTCAACCCGCAAAGCATGGAAAAAGACATCGCCAGCGTCGAGCCGGGCGGCTATTTTCTGTATGACAATACCAAGCCGTTGGCGCCGCACCTGAAACGCGACGACATCACCTTTTTCGGCATTCCGCTGACCGAAATGTGCATGCGGGAGTTTGAGACGCCGCGCCTGCAACAGCTGTTGAAAAACGTCGTCTATGTTGGCGCGATGGCGGCGCTTTTGAACCTGAAGTTTTCGATCCTGAAGGATCTGTTGAACGACCAGTTCAAGGGCAAGGAAAAACTGATTTCCTCAAATGTGCAAGCGCTGGAGATGGGGTATCAATACGCGACCGAGAATTTCAACTGTCCGCTGCCGATCCGGCTGGAGATGGGCGGCAATGCCGCGCCCCATATCCTGGAAAGCGAACATATTTTGATGAACGGCAACACCGCCGCCGCCTTGGGGGCGATCTATGGCGGAGCGACCGTGGCGGCCTGGTATCCGATCACGCCGTCAACCTCGGTGGTGGATGCATTTGCGAAATATGCGCAACGGATGCGGATCGATCCGGGCAGCGGCAAGAAGAACTTTGCCATCGTTCAGGCCGAAGACGAACTGGCCGCAATTGGTATGGTGGTGGGGGCCGGATGGAACGGCGCGCGCGCCTTTACCGCAACCTCAGGGCCGGGCCTGTCGCTGATGAGCGAATTCCTGGGCCTGGCCTATTTCGCCGAACTGCCTGCGGTTTTGATCAATGTGCAACGGTCGGGCCCCTCAACCGGGATGCCGACCCGCAGCCAGCAATCCGACGTTTTGGCCGCCGCCTATGCCAGCCATGGCGACACCAAACAGGTGCTGTTGTTCCCCGCCACGCCGCGCGAATGTTTCGACATGACGGTGCAGGCGTTTGACCTGACCGAACAGTTGCAGACGCCGGTCATCCTGATGTCCGACCTTGATCTGGGCATGAATGACTGGATGTCGCCGCCACTGGAATGGGACGACGACAGGTGCATGGACCGGGGCAAGGTTCTGGACGCCGACGGGTTGGACAAGGCCGAAAAATGGGGCCGCTATCTGGATGTCGATGGCGATGGCATCTGCTATCGCACTCTGCCCGGCACCCACCCTGACAAGGGCGCGTTTTTCACGCGGGGCTCCTCGAAAAACGAAATGGCGGTCTATTCGGAAAGCGGCGACGATTACGTCCAGAACGTCGACCGCCTGTTGCGCAAGTTCGACACCGCGAAATCCTATGTGCCCAAGCCCAAGACACACCCGCCGATCGAGGTGAAGAAGCCCAAGACCGAACTGAAGCTGGGCGCGCTGTTTTTCGGAACCTCTGCCTCGCCCAGCTATGAGGCCGTGGAAATGCTGGCCGCCGAAGGCTATCCCATCGACACGATGCGCATCCGTGCCTTTCCGTTCCATGCCAGCATTGATGCCTTCATCCACAGCCACGATCTGGTGTTTGTCATCGAACAGAACCGCGACGGCCAGATGCGCCGCCTGATCATCAATGAATGCGAGATCCCGCCGGGCAAGCTGATGCCAGTGTTGAATTATTCCGGCACGCCGATCACCGCCCGCAATATCGCGGGCAAGATCCGCGAAACCCTGAAAACCAAGAGCGCCGACGTGGTGCCGCTGCATCCGGAGACCGCTTGATGTCTTACATAAAGCCGAAATTTCGCCACCCGAACCTGCCCATCAACGCCCTCGGCAACACTGTCGCCGACTATGACGGGGCGATTTCCACGCTCTGTGCGGGCTGTGGGCATGACTCGATCTCGGCGGCCATCCGCAATGCCTGTTTCAAGTCTTCAGTCCCGCCGCATCGGATCGCCAAAGTGTCCGGAATTGGCTGTTCCTCCAAGATGCCGACCTATTTCCTGGGCAAAAGCCACGGCTTCAATTCGGTCCATGGGCGCATGCCGTCGGTTGCCACCGGCGCAAGCCTGGCCAATCGCGGCCTGACCTATATCGGAGTATCGGGCGACGGCGACACGGCATCAATCGGAATGGG
>DFBF01000069.1:6569-7306 GCA_002367285.1 Rhodobacteraceae bacterium UBA3087
CTGACCAAAGGCCAGGACAGCGCCACCGCCGATCTGGGATCGGTCAACAAACAGGGCGCGGCCAACCCGTTTGACGGCATCGACCTGGCCAGCCTCGCGTTGTTGCAGGGCGCCAGTTTCGTCGCACGCAGCTTTTCGGGCGACAAGGACCAGCTGGAGCCGCTGATCCGCGCTGCCATGGCGCACAAGGGCTTTGCCTTCATCGACGTGGTGTCGCCCTGCGTGACCTTCAACAACCATGCCGGATCAACCAAAAGCTATTCGCAAACGCGCGATCATCTGGACATGATGCCGCTGGATTTCGTCCCCATGCGCGAGGAAATCCGAACGAGCTATGACGCGGGCACGACACAGGGCATCACCTTGCACGATGGGTCCGTCATCCACCTGCACAAAGCCAGTTCCGAGTATCAGGCAGATGACCGCGCCGCCGCGTTGCACGCGGTTCAGTCGGCCCATGACGCCGGGCGCATCCTGACCGGGCTTTTGTATCTGGATCCCGACACGCAGGACCTGAACCAGAGCCTGAACCTGGCCACCCGCCCGCTGAACGAGTTGGGCAAAGACGAGCTCTGCCCCGGCAGCCGTGTTCTGGACAGCATCAACGAAGGCCTGCGATAAACGGCGTCATCACTTAGGTGATAACCTCAGGCGTCAATCGGTGGGCGTCAATCGACCTGGTGCGGAGGATGTCTGTCTTCACCTGACTACCCCTTGTTGATGGCGGCCTGTGAGCG
>DFBF01000020.1:0-2627 GCA_002367285.1 Rhodobacteraceae bacterium UBA3087
CATCGGCGATCAGGTGGCCGAAACCCTGTTGATCCACACCAACACGACCAAAGCCGAGGCTTTGAAAATCGCCGCCGAAAAGCTGACCCGTGTTGGCCTGCCCCAGGACCGGTTTCCCCTGTCGCGTTTCCCGCACGAACTGTCGGGCGGCCAACGCCAACGCGTCTGCATCGCCATGGCCATCGCGCTTCACCCAGACCTGTTGATCGCGGATGAGCCGACCACGGCGCTGGATGTCACCACGCAGGCGCAAATCCTGACCCTGCTGCGCGATCTGGTCGAAGAAGAAGGCATGTCTCTGCTGTTGATCACCCATGATCTGGCGGTCGTGTCCGATGTCGCCGATCATGTGGCCGTCATGCAGCACGGCAGGATCGTCGAACAGGGTGCGACCGAACAGCTGTTTCGCCAGATGCAGCACCCCTATACGCGCCAACTGTTCGCCGCCTCCAGCCACCAGCCTGCGCGCGTGACCCCGCCAAACCCGGAACCGCTGTTGTGCGTGCAGAACGCCGTTCGTGACTATCGTCTGCCGCGGGAAACCCTGTTCGGCCCGGCCCCCAGTTTTCGCGCGGTGAATGACGTCAGCTTTTCCATGCAAACCGGCGAAAGTGTCGGGTTGGTTGGCGAAAGCGGCTGTGGCAAGTCCACGCTCACCCGCGCCATTTTGGGATTGGAGCGACTGCAAGCTGGGGAAATCCAACTTTTCGGCAAACCAATGACGCCCGACACCGCCGCCGGGCGGCGCGCCGGCATTCAGGTCGTGTTTCAGGACCCCTATGGCAGCTTCAACCCCCGCTGGCGGGTGGACCGGCTGATTGCTGAACCGTTCCATCTGATGGACCAGCAACCGCAGGACTGGCGCGATCGCGTCGCCCAAGCCCTGCGCGAAGTTGGCCTGCCTGCGGACGCCATGCGCCGCTATCCACACGAGTTTTCCGGCGGGCAACGTCAGCGGATCGCCATTGCCCGTGCCCTGATCCTGCGCCCTGACCTGATCATTCTGGACGAAGCGGTTTCCGCGCTGGACGTGTCGATCCGCGCTGAAATCCTGGACCTGCTGGCAGGTCTGCGCGCCAGCCACAACCTGGCCTATCTGTTCATCAGCCATGACCTGTCCGTCGTACGATCCATCACTGATCGCGTGCTGGTCATGCAGGCCGGAGAGATCGTTGAACACGGGGACACCGAGGCGGTATTTACCAACCCGACCCACCCCTATACCCGTAACTTGATTGCCGCGACGCCGACCATTCCGGTCGCGTGGAGGGAGACTGAACATGCGTGAAACACTATGGTACGACGCGACCCAAGTGCATATTGGCGGCGTCTGGAAAGCCCCCACCGAGGGCGGCCAACTGCCGATGACCAACCCGTCCACGGGCGAAGAAATCGGATCAATCGCACAGGGCACGGCGGCCGATATCGACGCGGCTGTTCTGGCCGCACAGGCCGCGCTGAAGGGCGATTGGGGTCGAATGAGCGCGCTGGAACGCGGCCGCATTCTGACCCGTATCGGCCAACTGGTCGAAACCCGGATCGATGAGCTGACCCTGATCGAAGCGATGGACGTCGGCAAGCCACTGACACAGGCGCGCAATGACGCCGTGGCGCTGGCGCGTTATATGGAATTCTATGGCGGCGCGGCGGACAAGGTGCATGGGACAACCATTCCCTATCTGGACGGATATACCGTTTACACGCTGCGCGAGCCGCATGGCGTCACGGGCCATATCGTGCCGTGGAATTACCCGATGCAGATCATCGGGCGCAGCGTTGGCGCGGCCTTGGCCATGGGCAACGCTTGTGTTTTGAAACCAGCCGAGGAAGCCTGCCTGACCGCACTGGCCTTCGTCGCTTTGGCCGAAGAGGCCGGGCTGCCACCGGGCGCGTTGAACGTCGTGCCGGGCTTGGGCGAAGAGGCTGGCGCAGCCCTGACGGCGCATCCCGGCGTGAACCATATCTCGTTCACCGGATCCGTGGGCGTTGGCAAACTGGTGCAGGCGGCAGCGGCTGAAAACGTCGTGCCGGTGACCTTGGAGTTGGGCGGAAAATCCCCGCAGATCGTGTTTGATGACGCAGACCTGGATGACGCCCTGCCCTTCCTGGTCGGCGCCTGCATTCAGAACGCGGGCCAGACCTGTTCGGCCAGCTCACGCATTTTGGTACAACGCGGTGTCTATGATCAGGTCGTGGCGCGCATGAGCGACCGCTATGACGCCTTGCAGGTTGGCCCCGCACGAAGTGACCTGAACGTTGGCCCGCTGATTTCAGCCCGCCAGAAAGACATTGTCGAAGGCTTCCTGAATGATGGCGCCGACCTGCGCCTTGTCGCGCAGGGCAGCATCGTGGGCGACGCCCCCAAGGGCGGCCACTACGTGCGCCCGACCCTGTTTGCCGATGTGCCGCCCGACCATCGTCTGGCGCAGGACGAAATCTTTGGCCCTGTGCAGGTCATCATCCCCTTTGACGACGAGGCAGACGCGATCCGCATCGCCAATGGCACCGATTTTGGCCTGGTGGCATCCGTCTGGACCCGCGACGGCGCTCGCCAGATGCGTCTGGCCAAAGCGATCCGCGCAGGGCAGGTGTTCATCAACAACTACGGCGCCGGCGGGGGCGTGGAA
>DFBF01000020.1:2676-2979 GCA_002367285.1 Rhodobacteraceae bacterium UBA3087
GCGAAACACGGATGAACAACGGATAGGACAGATGGCAGAGATGGAAACCCTACGCCGGGTCATTGGACCCGAGGAATGCGACGTGCTGGGGCACATGAATGTATCGCGCTATTTTGCCTGTGTCTCGGACGCCGGATTGGCGCTGCAAGCGGCGTTCGGGCTGGGCCGGGCGAATATCACGGGCGGGCGACGGCAAAGCTTTGCGGTGGTGCATTCGGACGCAAATTTCCACGCCGAGGTCTTGGCGGGGGAACCCATCTATATGCGCAGCCATGTGGTCGACGTGGGACGGCGCACCGCGTC
>DFBF01000191.1:0-4882 GCA_002367285.1 Rhodobacteraceae bacterium UBA3087
CCTCGGGTTTGTTGGTGCAGATGCCGACCGCATAGCCCGCGCTGCGCAGCCGTTCGACCGCGTCGACACAGCCCGGGTACAACACCGTATGGCGGTCGATGTCAGCGGCATAGGCATCCAGAAGGCGGGGAAATTCGCGGTCCACCTCCCCTTCATTCACCGGTCCAAGGCGCGAAAACCCAAGGCGCAACATGGCGCGTCCACCGCGAAACGCGGTCGACGCATCGGCGCGTGCATCCAACAAATCCCCATGCCCCAGCCCGCGAAAACAGGCATTTGCCGCCGCAATCAGATCGCCGGACGTATCCGCCAATGTCCCGTCCAGATCGAAAATAACCGTACGCATGTCGTTCCCTTCGGCAATGCCCCGCCACCCTGTGTTACAAGGCGAAAGGGAATTTGATCCCATTTCGCTTGCGGGCTGACCCATTAGGGTTAAAACGACCCAAGTTGAATTTAAAGAGCAGAACATGTCCACAGCCCTGATTATCCTCGCCGCCGGCAAAGGCACCCGTATGGAAAGCGACCTGCCCAAGGTCATGCACGAGCTGGGCGGCGCGCCGCTGTTTGCCCACGCCTGGGCACATGGCCGCGCGCTCGAGCCCGCCCGCACGGTGATCGTCGCAGGTCATGGCGCCGCGCTGGTCGAGGCCGCCGCCGAGGAGATCGACCCCTTTGCTTTCGTGGTGACACAGGACGAACAGCTGGGCACGGCACATGCGGTTGCCCAGGCCCGCGAGGCATTGGATGGGTTCGAAGGCGATGCGGTGGTTCTGTACGGCGACACGCCGTTTACCACGCCCGAAACGCTGGAACGCCTGACCGCTGCACGCGCCACGGCCGATGTGGTCGTGTTGGGCTTTGATGCGGACAATCCGGGGCGGTATGGCCGCCTGGTGATGGATGGCCAGACCTTGGTGCGGATCGTCGAATTCAAGGACGCGACAGATGAAGAAAGCACTATAACGCTTTGTAACAGCGGCGTTATCTCTGCCAAGGCAAGCGTGTTGTTCGACCTGATTGACGCGGTCGGCAATGACAATGCCTCGGGCGAATATTACCTGACCGACATTGTCGAAGTGGCCCGCCAAAAGGGTCTGACCGCCACCGCCGTCACCTGTAGCGAGGCCGAGACACTGGGCATTAACACCCGCGCGGAACTGTCTGATGCCGAAGGGATTTTCCAGAAAAATGCCCGTGCATCAGCCATGGACGATGGCGTGCAGCTGCAAGCGCCTGAAACGGTGTTCTTTTCCCATGACACCGTGATCGGGCGCGACGCTTATATCGAACCCAATGTGGTGTTTGCCCCCGGCGTGACGGTCGAAAGCGGCGCGCGCATTCGGGCGTTCTCCCATCTCGAAGGCTGTCACGTCTCCACGGGCGCGGTGGTCGGGCCCTATGCCCGCCTGCGCCCTGGCGCCGAGCTGGCAAATGGTGCCAAGATCGGCAATTTTGTGGAAATCAAGAACGCGCAGATCGGCGAAGGCGCGAAGGTGAACCACCTGTCCTATGTCGGCGACGCAACCGTGGGGGACGCGGCCAATCTGGGCGCGGGCACGGTGACCTGCAACTATGACGGCGTGATGAAACATCACACGACGATCGGCGCGCGCGCCTTTATCGGATCGGATTCGATGTTGGTCGCGCCTGTCACCATCGGCGAAGACGCCATGACCACGACAGGCGCTGTGATCACCAAGGACGTGCCCGCAGGCGCAATGGCCGTGGCGCGCGCCGAACAGGTGAACAAGCCCGACCTGGCGATCAAATTCTTCGCGCGCCTGCGTGCGATCAAGGCCAAGAAAGGCAAATAGTATGTGTGGTATCGTTGGTGTTCTGGGCACGCATGAGGTTGCGCCCCTTTTGGTCGAAAGCCTGAAACGGCTGGAATATCGCGGCTATGACAGCGCCGGGATTGCGACGATCAATGACGCGGGTCAATTGGCGCGCCGCCGCGCGGTTGGCAAGCTGGTCAACCTGTCGGACCTGCTGGTGCATGAGCCCTTGCAAGGCAAATCCGGCATCGGCCACACCCGCTGGGCCACACACGGCGCCCCCACCACCGACAATGCGCATCCCCACCGGGCGGGTGGCGTCAGCGTCGTGCACAACGGCATCATCGAAAACTTTCGCGAGCTGCGCGAAGACCTGGCGGCCGAGGGCGTGAAATTCGTCACTGAAACCGACACGGAAACCGTCGCCTTGTTGACGCAAAGCCTGATGGACAAGGGCCTGAGCGCCAAGGACGCGGTCGAGGCCACCCTGACCCGGCTGGACGGCGCTTTTGCGCTGTGTTTCCTGTTTGATGGCGAACATGACCTGATGATCGCGGCGCGCAAAGGCAGCCCGCTGGCGATTGGACATGGGGACGGTGAAATGTATGTCGGCTCGGACGCCATCGCTTTGGCGCCAATGACCGACATGATCACCTATCTGGAGGAAGGCGACTGGGCCGTTCTGACCCGCGCTGGCGCCGAGATATTTGACAAGAAGAACCGTCGCGCCAATCGCCCGATGAAACAGGTGAAACTGGACGCGGCCCGGATCGAAAAAGACGGCCACAAGCATTTCATGGCCAAGGAAATCGCCCAGCAGCCCACCGTCGCGGGCGAGGTGGTGAACGCCTATGTGCGCGGCAATGACATCAACATGGACCTGGGGTTCAGCTTTGCCGATGTGGATCGGTTGTCGATTGTCGCCTGTGGCACGGCCTATTACGCAGGGCTGACCGCGAAATACTGGTTTGAACACTATGCCCGCCTGCCTGTCGACATTGATGTGGCCAGTGAATTCCGCTATCGCGAGGCGCCGTTTGCGCCGCGCACGGTGGGCGTTTTTGTCAGCCAGTCAGGCGAAACCGCCGACACGCTGGCCGCGCTGCGATACACGGCTGGCAAGGCCGACAGGATCATCAGCCTGATCAATATGTCCGAAAGCTCGATCGCGCGCGAAAGCGATGTGGCGGTGGAAATCCACGCCGGCGTCGAGGTCTCGGTTGCCTCGACCAAAGCGTTCACCTGCCAGCTGACAACATTTGCCATCATGGCGCTGAAGGCCGCGCATGATCGCGGCCATCTGGACGACGCGGGTCTTGCGCAAAAACTGGACGAACTGCGCCAGTTACCTGGCCTGATGTCGCATGCCCTGGCCGTCGATGGCACGGTTGAAAAGGTCGCGCGCAAGCTGGCGCTGGCGCGTGACGTGCTGTTCCTGGGGCGTGGTCAGATGTATCCGCTGGCACTGGAAGGTGCGCTGAAACTCAAGGAAATCAGCTATATCCACGCCGAAGGCTATGCCTCGGGCGAATTGAAACACGGGCCCATTGCGCTGGTCGACAAGGAAACGCCGACCGTGGTCATGGCGCCCCACGACGGGCTGTTCGACAAGACCGTTTCCAACATGCAGGAGGTCATGGCGCGTGGTGGCCGCGTGGTTCTGGTCAGCGACGCGAAAGCCGCCGACAAGGCCGCCGAGGGCGTCTGGCAGACCATCACCATGCCCGATGCGCCAGAGCTGATCCAACCGATCCTTTATGCCGTTCCTGCGCAGCTGATCGCCTATCACACCGCCATTGCCAAAGGCACAGATGTGGACCAGCCGCGCAATTTGGCCAAATCCGTCACGGTTGAATAATGGCCAAACAGTTTGATCGGATCGAGGAAGACCACCGCGCCTTTATCGAGGCGCAGCACCTCTTTTTCACCGGGACCGCAGCACCTGATGGGCGGGTCAATGTCTCGCCCAAAGGTATGGATTCCTTACGCGTGCTGGGGCCAAACCGTATTCTGTGGCTGAATTATACCGGGTCGGGCAATGAAACCGCCGGACACCTGCGTCAGGCCAACCGCATGACGCTGATGTGGTGCAGCTTTACCGCCCAGCCCCGCATTCTGCGCGCCTATGGGACGGCGCGTGCGCTGCATGAACGCGACGCGGATTGGGCCGGGCTGGTCAGCCATTTCACCGATGAGGCCGCCGCGCGCCAAATCTATGATATGACGGTCGAAATGGTGCAGACCAGCTGTGGCTATGCCGTGCCGTTCCTGGACTATCAGGGCGAACGTGACACGCTGGCCACGGTGAACGGCACGCTTGGCAAAGACGGCGTGCGCGACTATTGGCGTCGCAAGAACACGCAAACAATTGATGGCCTGCCGACCGGCGTGCTGGAGGACGATAAATGACCCTTGATGACGCCCTGGCCGCCCTGCGCGGTGAAATCGTGCCCGACCGTGCCGAAGGACAGCGCGAATATCACAAGCAAACGCGCGAGGTTCTGGGTATCCCGAACCCGGCGATCAACGATCTGACCAAGACCTGGCGTCAGGACATGTCGGTCGCGGATCGCGTCGCCCTGGCCGATGCGCTGTGGCAGACCGACATATTCGAGGCCCGCCTGGCGGCTGCAAAACTGCTGACCCAAGCGCGTATTCGTCCCGATGATGCGGTCTGGGATTTGATCACCCGCTGGGTGCCGGAGTTCGACAGCTGGGCCATCGCCGATCACGTCTGTATGGCCGGGATGAAGCGCCTGGTGGCGGACCCCACCCGCCTGGATCAGGTCGAGGCCTGGACTGGCAGCGAACATATGTGGACCCGGCGCGCGGCGCTGGTCATCACCCTGCCCTGGACCAAGCAGAATTTCCCGAAACCCGAAGAAGAAGCGGTGCGTGATCGTGTGCTGAGCTGGGCTGCGGGCTATGTCGATGACCCGGATTGGTTCATCCAGAAAGCCGTGGCCTGGTGGGTGCGCGACCTGTCCAAACACGACCCGGATCGCGCACGGGCGTTTCTGAAGGCCTATGGCAAACGCCTGAAGCCTTTCGCCCGCAAGGAGGCCGAGCGGCTGGTCTTTCCGCCCAAGCCCAAGCCGCCCAAG
>DFBF01000191.1:4887-5995 GCA_002367285.1 Rhodobacteraceae bacterium UBA3087
AGCCTACGACCTGAACACGTCCAGTTCGTGAAGCCCGGCCAGCCCGACGTTCAACAGACGCAGAGCGGCCAGCGATATCCGGCTGCCGGCCCCATCCGGCCCGGTGATCGGGACGTTTTGTGGGCCGGTTTTCGTCGGCAGACACAGGAAGCTCTGGCACATTCATATCGGGGGTCATTCCGGGCAACACCGCACAGCCTGTCACACCGATACTGAATACAACACCAAGATATTTCATGCCCCCACTGTGCCGGTTTCACCCACGCGCTTCAACACTTGCAGCGCCCTGCGCACAGGCGTACCGTCGCGGCATGGAAAACACGCGCCTCATTGACCCGTTTCAACGGGCAGTCAATTACCTTCGCCTGTCGGTCACCGACCGCTGTGACTTCCGCTGTACCTATTGCATGTCAGAGAACATGACCTTCCTGCCCAAACGCGATCTCTTGACGCTGGAGGAGCTGGACCGGCTCTGCACGGCCTTCATCGGCCTGGGTGTGGAGAAGCTGCGCATCACCGGCGGAGAACCCCTTGTGCGTAAGGGGATCATGACGTTTTTTGACGGGATGAGCCGCCATTTGGACAGCGGTGCGCTGCGTGAATTGACCCTGACGACCAATGGCTCGCAACTGCATCGCTTTGCCAAGGATCTGGTTGCGGCGGGCGTGAAACGGGTGAACATCTCGCTTGATACGCTGGATGAAGACAAGTTCGCCAAGATCACCCGCTGGGGTCGTCTGCCCCAGGTGCTGAAAGGCATCGATGCGGCGCTTGAGGCCGGGTTGAAAATCAAGATGAACGCGGTTGCGCTGAAGGGGTTCAACGAGGATGAGCTGATTTCCATCAGCGAATGGTGCGCGGCGCGCGAGATGGACCTGACCTGGATCGAAGTCATGCCAATGGGCGACATGGGCACAGAAAACCGGCTGGACCAATACTGGCCGCTGTCCGAGTTGCGCAAGACATTAGGCCAGCACTATTCGCTGAGCGACCTGTCCGACAACACGGGCGGCCCGGCGCGATATGTGCGGGTTGAAGAAACCGGGCAACGCATTGGTTTCATTACACCTATGACGCATAACTTCTGCGAAAGCTGCAACCGCGTGCG
>DFBF01000178.1 GCA_002367285.1 Rhodobacteraceae bacterium UBA3087
GCGCCGCGCGAGGTGATTGCATTCAACATCTTTGCTACTCCTTTAACGAACGCCTCTTTGGAAAACGTCTCAGAAGTAGGACGCGCCTCGGCCCGCGATCCTTGGAGCGTGTCGAAATTCTTCATCGCCAGTGCAATATTTTCCGCCTTGGCCCCCTCATCCGGCGCGGTGGGGCTGGCTTTCAAAGCCTCGGACAGGCGGGCAAGATCATCATTGTCACTCATGGCCAATCCTCCGTTTTTCTATGCGCTTTCAGGCGCTTTTTCACCTCGGACATGCGCCAGGCGATGGTGCCCTCGGACACATCCAGAACTTCGGCCGCCTGCGCTTGGGTCATCTCCTCGCCCAGGATCAAGGCAACCGTGTCGCGCAGATCAGCGGGCAGGGCGGACATGGCTTGGCTCAGCCAGTCCAGCCCCTCGTTGGTCTCGCTGATGGTGGCGCGCCGATTGATCTCCCAGTCGCCCCAACCATCTGACGCTTTGCTGCGGGTCGCTGCGCGGCGGCGGCGATCATGGGCGGCGTTCACGGCCACGCGATACAGCCATGTCGTGAACTTGGCCTCGCCGCGAAAACTGGCCAGTTTCGTGGGCAAGGCGGCGCAGATGTCTTGCGTCAGATCCTCGGCCTGATCGCGCGCGCCCATCAGGCGAAAGGCAAAGACGAACAGGCGGTCGTAATGACGCGCAAGCAGGCTGGCGAACGCTACGCGGTCGCCCCCAGCGGCCGCCAGGGCCATGTCCTCGTCTGTCCGGTCAATCAACATCACCTATGTATGACGCGGGCCACAGGTCAATCCTTGGCGAACGACGGAAATTCTTCTTCTTCTCCTCTTGCCTTAAATATCCCCGCCGGAGGCCCAGATGCAAAAAGGGGGGCACAGCCCCCCTTTCCCCGCGTCATGTCAGGATGGGTCAGTCGACCGACCCAATGCTGAAGAACATGGTTTCACCGGAATGGTCATCCACCCCGTCATTGTCTGTCGACACCCAGGCGGTGCCGTCGGCAAAGATCGCCAGGCCTTCGACCTTGTCCAGCACATAGCCACCGGTTGCGGTCAGGTCGGGCAGCAGGTCACGCACCTCTTCCTTGCTGACCACGGGCAATTCGTCCCCCAGGGGGGCGGGCACCATGTCGGCGGCAGGAATGCGATAGATCTTCTTGGTCACAGCGCGGAAATCGTGCTGATTGTCACGCTCGATCACATAGACGAAATCGCCGTGGGCGGTGATTTCCGACAGGCCAACCCAGCCGGTATCCGGGTGGGCCTTGGGATACAGAACCGCGCCCCATTCCTTGGTCTTCAGATTATAGCTGACCAGCTTTACGTGATCCGCCGGATCATCCTTCCATTCGCGCTGAACGGCCATCCACAGAGTGTCGCCGATGCGGGTAACACCCTCAAATCCGAACCGCTTTTCGACGGCGGCCAGTTCCGCCGGGATACCGATTTCACCCTTCAGGTTCTTGATCGAGCCGTCCGCAGCCACATGGTAAATCGCGTGGGGGATCAAGCGTTCGGTGCGCCCTTCCGAGGCGACATAGAACCCGCCGTTGCCGTCCAGCGTGATGCCTTCCAGGTCCAGTTTTTGCGCCGGATGACCGTCGCGCGTGATGCGGATCACGTCGACAATGCGGGCCGGGGTCTGGGTTGTGTCGATCTTGAAAATCGACGGCTGGAACCCATAAAAGCTGTCGGAGACCGCCCAGACGATGCCATTCGTATCGGCCACCATGCCTGAAATCGCGCCCCAACCCACCAGCTCATCCATGCCTTCGCTGGTCAGTTGCGGATAGCTGGCTGCGGCGTCCTGATATTCATAAATCATCACATGCGCCCGCGCGCCTTTGTCTTCGATCAGGTCTTTTTCATTGGCAGAAACCAGCAGGTTACGACCGGGGATGGTCACATATCCTTCCGGGCCAACGCCGGATGGCAAAAGCTGTTTCAACACCGGGTTCGCCAGGTCAGATACGTCATAGACCCCCACGACCGAGGCGCGTTCAGCCCCCACAAACGCCAGCTTGTCATCGCCATAGATGCCTGCGGTGACGCTCTCAGGCTCAACGCCCTTGCTGTCGGATCGTTTGTCCGGGTAATGGCCAATCTGCACGATGGCGTGTTCAAAGCTGACACCGCTTTCATAGACCACGGTGCCGTCTTGGTGAAAGACCGTCCAGCTGCGCGAGCCACCTTCATAGTCGCCCTCGTTCGCCGTGGCGAAGTGGTCAGCGTCCAGCCATTTCACCGCGTCAGGCTCGCGTTTTCGCCCCATCTGGCTTTCGGTAAAGATCAAGGCGCCGCGTTCATCCGTGGCGTCGATGCCGTCCAGATCTACGGCCCCAGCCGAGAAATGCGCCAGCACCGTGCCATCGCGCGCCACCACGGCAATGTGGTTGTTTTCCTGCATCGTGACGACGGTCTCGCCGTCTGCGTTGATGTCGACATATTCGGGTTCGGGGTCAGAGGGCGCGATCTCGGCCAACCCAGTCAGGGCGACATGTTTCAGGCTGGCGCAGTCCAGATTGCCGTCTGTCAGATCAACCAGCACCAGGTCCCCGGCGGGGCCCTGTGGGATCACGCCGCCGTTCAGGTCTTCGTCGCGTTCATTTTCGATCGCCACGGCCAGAAAGCTGCCATCGGGGGATTTCGCGACTGAATCGGGCTGACCGCCCAGATTACAGGACGCCAGCGCCGCACCCGTGGCCACGTCAAACGCCATTAACACGCCCGATGGCGCGCTGTAGCTTTCCGAGGTGTTCACTCCGACAAAAGCGGTCTGGCCGATCACGGCGACCGATGTGGGTTCGCCTGGCAAGGCGATGTTGCCCAACGGCTTGGGCAGGGCAGCATCGGTGATGTCGATGCGCCCCAGCGCGGCCAGCGGGCTGTCGGTATAGACCAGCGTCATGCCATCAGCGGTGACGTCGATGATCTCGGGGCTGGTTTCGCGCGTCATATCTTCGCCTTCGGCCATGTTCATGACGACGGGGAAAGATGCGATCCGGTTGAAATTCATCTCGGCCTGCGCAGCGCCGGCCGTCAGGGCCAGGGCGGAGGTGAGGGTGATGCGTGCAAGCATGGTGCCACTCCCTGTTGGTGTTTCCCGGGTGGGAGTGGCGGGTTTTCGTGACATGCGCGTAACGGGCGTGTTGCGTTTCTGTGAAACCGTTCGCGGGTCAGACAGTTGGGGTCAGACCGACATGCAAATGTATTTCATCTCCAGGTAATCTTCGATCCCGTGGTGTGATCCTTCGCGGCCCAGGCCCGACTGTTTCACGCCGCCAAACGGCGCAACCTCGGTTGAAATGATGCCGGTGTTCACGCCGACAATACCGTATTCCAGCGCCTCGGCCACCTTATAGACGCGCGACAGGTCGTTGGCATAGAAATAGCTGGCCAGGCCGAAGATCGTATCATTTGCCAGCTCGATCACCTCGTCGACGTCCTGGAACCGGAACAGCGGTGCCAACGGGCCAAAGGTTTCGTCACTGGCGAAATCCATGTCGCGGGTGGCGCCGGTGACGATGGTCGGTTCGTGATACAGACCGCCCAAATCATGTGGTTTACCGCCGTAAAAGACCTGGGCACCTTTGGCGGTGGCGTCGGCAATATGGTCCTGCACCTTCTGCAAGGCAGCGGGTGAAATCAACGGGCCAAGGGCTGTGCCATCGGCCATGCCATCGCCCACGGGCAGGGCGGCGACCGCATCGCGCAGTTTCGCGGCAAAGGCGTCATAGACCCCGTCCTGCACGTAAATCCGATTGGCGCAGACGCAGGTCTGGCCATTGTTGCGGAACTTGCAGGCGATGGCGCCTTCGACCGCGGCGTCAAGATCGGCGTCATCGAACACGATGAAGGGCGCGTTGCCGCCCAGTTCCATCGAACATTTCATGACCTGATCGGCGGCTTGGCGCAGCAGGATGCGCCCCACGTTGGTCGACCCCGTGAAGGTCAGCTTGCGCACGGTGGGATTTTCGCAGAATTCTTTGCCGATTCCCGAAGCATCCGTGCTGGGCACCACGTTGAACACACCGGCAGGGATGCCAGCGCGTTCAGCCAACACTGCCAACGCCAGGGCGGATAACGGGGTCAGTTCCGCCGGGCGCGCCACGAAACCACAGCCCGCGGCAATCGCGGGCCCGGCCTTGCGGGTGATCATCGCATTGGGGAAGTTCCATGGCGTGATCGAGGCCGCAACGCCGATC
>DFBF01000036.1 GCA_002367285.1 Rhodobacteraceae bacterium UBA3087
TATTCGATGCTGTTGCCAGCGTTTCGCGGCATCCCCGCGCTGATGGGGATCGAAGGTCTGGTCAACCCGCGCGGCTTTGTCGTGGTGGATGAATACCAGCGCAACCCCAAGTACCAGAACATCTTTGGCATCGGGGTTTGCATCGCAATTGCCCCGCCGGTGATGACGCCAGTGCCCACAGGGGTTCCCAAAACCGGGTTCATGATTGAATCGATGGTGACAGCCACCGCCCATAACCTGCCGCGCGTGATGCGGGGCGAAGAGCCCAACAATCTGCCCAGCTGGAACGCGCTGTGTCTGGCGGACTTTGGCGACCGGGGCGCTGCATTCCTGGCCATGCCGCAGAACCCGCCGCGCAACGTGAACTGGACGGGTCACGGGCGCTGGGTGCACTGGGCGAAGCTGGCCTTCGAATGGTACTTCATGCGCAAAATCCGCAAGGGTGTGAGCGAGCCGATCTATGAACGCGCCATGATGAAGATGCTGAAGATTAACAAAATCCGCTGACCCATCCGATTGCGACAGTCAAAAGGGCCACCTGTTCGGGTGGCCCTTTTTCGCTCACGCGGCGGCAAGGTCGCCCAGCACGTCCGTATCCGGCGCCTTGTCCATCATTGCCTCAAGCGCGGCCCAGGCCCCTGAGGCCACCAGCCCCCCGATATGGCTGGCATGCTGCGCGGCGCGGCGCCAGTCTTCCAGCAACATAAACACCGCAGGCCTGTCATGGGCGCGCATAACGCGCACCGCGTCGCAACCATCCCCCTTGGGCAGGTCACGTTGCACCGATTGCATGGCGGTCAAGACGTCGGCAATCTGGTCAGGTTTGGCCGTGAACGTCACGCTGACAATATGGCGCTGTGTCATTTTCTGTCCTCCTAGCAATCCGGGGATCGGGAAAATCTTTCACTTATGCAAAGCTCACCAATATGGTTTGGATAAGCCTTGGCGGCGTTCTGTCGGGATGTCCGCAGCGTATCTTGGAAAGAACGTGAAAGATGGTTTTCAAAAACAAAAACCTGAACTGGGACGATCTGCGCCTGTTCCATGCGGTGGCCCAACAGGGCGGGCTGACCGGAGCGGCGCAGGTGGCAGGGTCCAGCGTCTTTCTGGTGCACCATCTGGATGCATTGGCCGGGCGTGATCAGCCTGTTGCGCTGTTGACCGGGGCGAATTTCCTGAACCTGTCGCGCCACGAGGCCGACATCGGCATTCGCAACCGCACCCCCAACCAACCGGGGCTGGTGCGCAAACGGATCGGGGCGGTGAATTTTGCCATCTACGGCGCACGCGACTATTGCGCCGCGCATCCGGCGGCGCTGACCCCGGCGCGGTATCAGGACTGTGACTGGATCAGCCTGTCAGCCACCGGACAGACCGGCACCTCGACCGACTGGCTGCATCAACAGATCGGCGATCGGGCGCGGCTGATCTGCGCCACGCCTCAGGCAATGATCGAGGCTGCGGCCTCGGGGGCTGGGTTGTGCGTTCTGCCCCGGTTCATCGGCGCGACAGATGCCCGGTTACAGGCCTGCTGCGACGACATCGCGGCGTGAAGCACGTGCAATGGCTGGTCAGCCACGACGAAACCGGTAGGCTTGCCCATATTCGCCGGGTGTCCCAGGCAACTGGGCGGCAGTTTGACCAGCACAAGGCGCTGTTCGCGTGATCACTGGTGCCCGCCTGCCGCACACGATGACGCGCCGCGCAGCGGCGCCACGCCCAACAGAAAGACGGGCCGGCAGGCCCCGATGACTGGCGGGAGCACCCCGGCTCAGTTTGACGCGGTGCCCTCGGTGGGGGCCTCGCCATCCGCCGCATCGCCCAGGATACCGCCATCCCAATGGCCCGACGCCTCGGTGCCATCGGCATAGCGCACGGTGCCCTGGCCGTGGCGTTTATCGCCTTGGAACATGCCTTCATAGACGTCGCCATTGGCATAGGTTTCGACCCCCTTGCCCGACTTGACCCCGGCCTTCCATTCGCCGTCATAGCCTGAGCCATCCGGACGGGTCAGCTTGCCCGATCCGTCACGGTCCCCAGCGGCAAATCCGCCCTCATAGGTCGCCCCGTCGGCAAAGGTCGTCTTGCCGGTGCCATGGCGTTTGCCCGCCATCCAGGCCCCGTCATAGCTATAGCCGTCTTCATAGCTCAGCTTGCCCTGACCTTCGAACACCGCATTCACGAAAGCGCCTTCATAGACCGGGCCACTGGCATAGCGTGCCGTGCCCATGCCTTCGATCACACCCTGCGCCCAATCGCCGTCATAGGTGGCCCCATCCGCATAGGTGATCAGCCCTTTGCCATCGGCCAGACCGGCGCGGAACTGGCCCTCGTAGATCGACCCGTCCGGATAGGTGATGCGCCCCTGGCCTTCCATCACGCCCGCCACCCAGCTGCCGACATAGGTGTTGCCGTCAACGCCGGTGAACGTGCCCTGACCGTGGCGACGGTCGCCGTCAAAGCCCCCGTCATAGACATCACCATTGGCATAGACCACACGGCCCTGCCCAACCCGTTCGCCATTCACAAAGGGGCCGGTATAGACGTCGCTGTTGGACTGGGTCAGTACGCCATCGCCATGCATCTGCCCGTCGGCCCAGGCGCCGTCATACCCCATGCCGTCCGGGTCGCTCAGCGTGCCCTGCCCGGCGCGTTTGTCAGCGGTCATGCCGCCGTCATAGACCGATCCATCGGCATAGGTCGCCCGGCCCTGACCTTCGCGCACGCCATTGACCCAATCGCCTTCATAGACATAGCCCGAGGGGCTCTCCATCCGGCCCTGGCCATGGTGGCGGGCATTCTTGAAACCACCTTCGTATTTCACGCCATTGGCATAGATCGCCAGGCCTGAGCCGTTGATCTTGCCATCCACCCAGTCGCCTTCAAACGTGCCGCCATCGGCAAAGGTGATCTTGCCAAAGCCTTCCGGTTTGCCCTTGGCAAAGCTGCCTTCGTAAACCGACCCGTTGGGGAACCGCGCAATGCCCTGGCCGCGAATCTCTCCGTCAACAAAGGCGCCGGTGTATTCATAGCCCGACGGCAGGCGATAGGTACCCTGACCATGCTGAAGCCCGTCCTGGAACGTGCCTTCGTAAATGCCACCGTCGTCATATTGTTTGACCTCGACGCTGCCCTGCTGAGCCAAGGCCGCGCCAGAAAACCCTGCAAAAGCAACGGCTAATACGGCGCCACGCGCCCAAAGCTGAAGATGCGACATGTTCAACCACCCTACCCTGTCATCTGTCATTTGCGCGCCTGTGCCTGCGCGACTTGCTCCGCAGCCTAGTGGACCCCCCGGGGCGAAACAACGGTTTTCGCCCACGCGCTCTTTTCCCCCGGCGCAAACCCGCTATATCTGGGCACAACTGAAGGATACCGCGCGATGAGTGACCGATTTCGTCTGACCCTGGCCCAGCTGAACCCCACCGTGGGCGCGCTGGATGCAAATGCCGACATGGCCCGTGACGCCTGGGCCCAGGCCAAGGCGGCGGAGGCCGATATGCTGGCCCTGCCCGAGGCCTTTTTGACCGGCTATCAGACCCAGGATCTGGTGATGCGGCCACAGTTTTACAAAGACGCCATGGCGATGATCGACCAGCTGGCGGGTGATTGCGCCGACGGCCCGGCGATTGGCATTGGCGCGCCGTATCATGACGGCAGTGATCTGTATAACGCCTATTACATCCTGCAAGGCGGGGCGATCACCACGCGCGTTTTGAAACAACGCCTGCCCAATGAAACCGTCTTTGACGAGGTGCGCCATTTCAAATCGGCCGACCCGCAGGGGCCATATTCCGTTGGTCCGATCCGCATCGGCAGCCCGATTTGCGAGGACGCCTGGCATGGCGACGACGTCTGCGAAACCTTGGAGGAAAGCGGCGCGGAGTTCCTGTTGGTGCCCAACGGGTCGCCCTATTATCGCAATAAGATGGACACGCGGATCAACCACATGGTCGCGCGCACGATCGAAACCGACCTGCCGCTGATTTACCTGAACATGGTCGGCGGCCAGGATGATCAGGTGTTTGACGGCGGCACGTTCGGGCTGAACCCCGGCGGCGAACTGGCGCTGCAAATGCCGGTGTTTGACGAAGAACTGCGGCACGTCGATCTGGCCCGCACGGATGACGGCTGGCGCATTGTGCCGTCTGCGCTGGCAAAACTGCCCGACGAATGGGAACAGGATTACCGCTGCATGGTCGAAGGCCTGCGCGACTACATGGCCAAGACGGGCTTCAAACAGGTGTTGTTGGGCCTGTCGGGCGGGATCGACAGCGCGATTGTCGCCACCATCGCGGCGGACGCCCTGGGCGCGGACAATGTGCGCTGTGTCATGCTGCCGTCCGAATATACCTCGCAAGGGTCGCTGGAGGACGCCAAGGCCTTGGCGCAAAACCTGGGCTGTCGTTACGATTTCGTGCCGATCGCCGAGGGGCGTCAGGCCATCACCAACACGCTGGCACCGCTGTTTGCCGGCGTTGACGAAGACCTGACCGAAGAAAACATTCAGTCCCGCCTGCGCGGGCTGTTCCTGATGGCGCTGTCCAACAAGTTTGGCGAAATGCTGTTGACCACCGGCAACAAATCCGAGGTCGCGGTGGGCTATGCCACGATCTATGGCGACATGGCGGGCGGTTATAACCCGATCAAGGACATGTATAAAACGCGGGTGTTTGAAACCTGCCGCTGGCGCAACGCGAACCACCGCCCCTGGATGGCGGGGCCCGCGGGCGCGGTCATTCCGGTGACGATCATCGACAAACCGCCCAGCGCGGAACTGCGCCCGGATCAGAAGGACGAGGATTCACTGCCACCTTACGATGTGCTGGACGCGATCCTGACCGGGTTGGTGGATGACGAAAAATCGGTCGCTGATCTGGTGGCCGAAGGGTTTGACAAAGCAACGGTGAAGAAAGTCGAACACCTGATTTTCATCAGCGAATACAAACGCTTCCAATCCGCCCCCGG
>DFBF01000113.1 GCA_002367285.1 Rhodobacteraceae bacterium UBA3087
CACCGATGACGTGATCAACGTCGCGGGCCACCGCCTGTCGACCGGCGGCATGGAGGAGGTTCTGGCCTCCCACCCCGATGTGGCCGAATGCGCCGTAATTGGCGTGACCGACCAGCTGAAAGGGCAATTGCCGCTGGGCCTGGTCTGCCTGAACTCGGGCACGAACCGTCCGCACGGCGAAGTTGTGGCCGAATGCGTGAAGCTGGTGCGCGAAAAGATCGGCCCTGTCGCAGCCTTCAAACTGTGCGCCGTGGTCGACCGCCTGCCCAAGACCCGGTCGGGCAAGATCCTGCGCGGCACTATGGTTTCCATTGCCGATGGCAAGGATTTCAAACTGCCTGCGACCATCGACGACCCGGTGATCCTGGATGAAATCCGCGACACCTTGGAGGAGATGGGCTATACTAAAGGATAGCTCCCCCCGCTGAAACCTGCCTAAATCCACCTTCAAATGGCTTTGGGGGTGGATTTTTCGTACGTTCTTGACGAGATTAAGGGTTACTCAATCTCTGCGCGTGAAGCTGCATCGCGTGACTTTGAGGATGAGGTTTTGGGCAGTTGAATCGCGAGACATCGCATATTCCTGATCAGGCGCCTGGCAAAGACGGGATGTTTGCCGTCAAGCAATTGGCCTTGATCGTAAGCGCACCGGATCAGTCCTGGCTGTTCCCGGATGATCCGTTTTTGAACGCCGGATGTCGCGTGCTGCGCGCAACATCGCTTGCCGATGCCGTTGCCGCCTTTGCGATGCACCTGCCGACGCTGCTGGTCTTACCGCTTGAGCTGGCGGGCACGGGAACCCTGGCCTGTCTGAAAGCCTGCCTTGAGGATCAGCCAGAAACGACCGCGATCGTGGTGGCGAACAATGACCAGATCAACGATGCCGCCGAAGCGATGCGCTGTGGGGCTTTCGACTGCCTGTTCACCCCGTTCAGCCGCCTGCGTCTGGCCAAGACCATCGAGGCGGCGATGCACCGCGCCAACAGCGTACACCCTATCGCGTCGACCGCCCCACGCCCCGCTCCCCCAGTGGCCCTGCCCGACGGCAAATCGCCCTCTCCTGCCCAAAGCCGGCATGGGCTGATCGGCTCGGACCTGGCCATGGCTGAGGTCTTTCATGCGATCGACACGCTTGCAGGCTCTCAGGCCAGCGTGTTCATCCGGGGCGAAAACGGCACTGGCAAAGAGGTGCTGGCCCGCGCGATCCACGCCAATTCAACCCGCAGTGGGGCAGAGTTCATTCCCGTGGATTGTGCCACGCTGACCCCGGAAACCTTGTTTCGCGATTTGTTCGGCACAGGGGACGGCCCGACCGGGGCAGCCGCCGATGCCCAGGGCGGCACGTTGTTTCTGGACGAGGTGTCCAATCTGGACCCGCGCGTGCAATCACAACTTTTGCGGTTCCTACAAACCGGCGAAATCCGTCCACCCGAGGGGAACGAGGTTCTGCGCTATGACATCAGGATCATCAGCTCAACCTGCCGCGATCCACACGAGGACATCGGCTTTGGCCTGCTGCGCGAGGACCTGTTTTATCGCCTCCACGTGGCACCAATCACCCTGCCGCCGCTGCGCGCCAGGGGCCGCGACGTGATCGCCATTGCCCAGTCGAATTTGCGCCGGCTCGCCCAGGCCGAGGGGCGCAAGTTCACCGAAATATCGCCTTCGGCGACCCAGACCCTGATGGAGTATCATTGGCCCGGAAATGTGCGCCAGCTTCTGAACGTGATCTGGCATGTCGTTTTGACGCATGACGGACCACAGCTGACCAACGCCATGCTGCCTGAGGAAATCCGCACCGGGCACGTCACACAGACCCGTTCGGCACCGGGTGACGTGGCGGTTACCGGGCGCACTTTGGCCCAGATCGAACGAGACGTGATCGAAAGCGTCATTCGCGACCATGACGGGTCGATCCCACGCGCCGCCCGGGTGCTGGATGTGTCCCCCTCGACAATCTATCGCAAACGCGAAGCCTGGACCAAGACCAAACCGCCAAGCGGCCCCTCCTCTGACACCAGCTGACTTGACCCACCCGGTTGCGCCTGCTTCTCTGCGGACAAACCTTTTGGGGGGACCATGACCAATTCACGCCTGTCGGGCTTTCACAACCTCACGCGCAGCGAACGCCTTGCCCGCGTTGCCAAAGAAACCGGCCTGCGCCCGGCCGATCTTGCGGCCTTGACCCCGGTTGCCGACCAGGGGGATCTGGCTGAAAACCTGGCCGAAAACGTGATCGGGATCATGACCGTGCCCCTTGGCGTGGCCACGAACCTGAGCGTTGACGGGGTCGACGTTCTGGTTCCCATGGCAACCGAGGAAAGCAGCGTCATCGCCGCCGTTTGCAATGGCGCCCGCGCCTGTCGCGATGCCGGCGGCGTCACGACCCAGGCGGATGATCCCTGCATGATCGCCCAGATACAGGTCACCATGGTTCCCGACCCGGCTGGCGCGCGCGCAATGTTGTTAACCCGGCGCGAGGAAATCGCGAAGGTCTGCGATGCCTGCGACCCGATGTTGGTCAGCCTTGGCGGTGGATTTCGCGACATCGACCCGCGCGTGGTGGGTGAGATGCTGATCCTGCACCTGATCATCGACGTGCGCGACGCGATGGGCGCCAATACCGTGAACACCATGGCCGAAGCTCTGGCCCCCCATGTCGAAACCTGGACCGGCGGCACCGTCGGGTTGCGCATCCTGTCAAACCTGGCAGATCGCCGCCTGGTGCGCGCCCGCGCCCGCTGGCCGCAATCCGAACTGGGCGCAGATACTGTTGCGGGCATGCTGAACGCCTATGCGTTCGCCGCGTCGGATCCCTATCGTGCCGCCACCCACAACAAGGGCATCATGAACGGTGTCGACGCGGTCGCCCTGGCCACGGGCAACGATACGCGCGCCATCGAAGCGGGTGCGCACGCCTTTGCCGCCCAGGGTGGATACGGACCACTGACCCGCTGGTGGGCGGATGACGCTGGCGACCTGTGCGGCGAAATCGAAATGCCGATGCCCGTGGGGATCGTTGGCGGCGCAACCAAGGCACACCCGACTGCCCAGGCTGCGTTAAAGATCATGGGTGCAACCACCGCCGACAGGCTGGGGCGTGTCATGGCTGCGGTCGGGCTGATCCAGAACTTTTCCGCCATGCGCGCGTTGGCAACCGAAGGCATCCAGCGTGGCCACATGTCCCTGCATGCCCGCAACGTGGCGATTGCGGCCGGGGCTGTGGGCGATCAGATCGACACGGTGGCCAGCGAGTTGGTGGCGCGCAAAACCGTGCGCGAGGACGTTGCCCGCGAAGTTCTGGCAGACATTTGAAATGCAGAAAATGTCACCCGAAACCCTCTCTTTCTCAGTGCTTTATCCGCCCGAAGGAAGCAGTTCCATCCTCGAAGTTGCTGATGAAAATGGGGATACCTTTCTTCATGTATCGCTCAAGGAAGACGGGAGCCTTTCCTATAACCCCCTCGGGTCTTCACCTTACGCCCTCACAGAACCACAGCTTTCCGAGGTTAAAATGGTCGCACGAAGGAAGCTGTCCTGGACGGTTCTGGCGGCATTCGGCTTTGAGGCTTTTGACGAACACTGACAATCGCCGCCCACACGGCTCAGACAAACTGTTCGCGGATCAGCCGTTCCTCCAGCCCATGGCCCGGATCGAACAGGATGCGGTGTTTGATGCTGTCTTCGGAATGAATTTCAACCGACACCACGTCGCGCACGGATCGGCTGTCCGCCTCGGCCATGACTGGGCGCTTTTCGCCCTGCAAGACATCGAACCGCACCACCGCGTTCTTTGGCAACAGCGCCCCGCGCCAGCGCCGTGGGCGAAAGGCCGACATGGCCGTCAAGGCCAACACATCGGACCCGATTGGCAGGATCGGCCCGTGGGCCGAATAGTTATAGGCGGTTGAGCCCGCAGGCGTACACAGCAGGGCGCCGTCACAGACCAGCTCCTCCAGACGCACACGCCCATCGACGCTGATCTGCAATTTCGCCGCCTGTGGCCCGGCGCGCAACAGCGATACCTCGTTGATCGCCAGTGCCTCGTGCATCGACCCATCGCGACATTCAGCGCGCATTGCCAGCGGATTTATCACCTCTTCTTCGGCGGCGAACAGGCGTTCGACCAGACCATCCACAAGGTATTCGTTCATCAAGAACCCGACGGTTCCACAGTTCATGCCATAAACAGGGGCCGGCAGCGCCTGGGTTTCGTGCAGCGCCTGCAACATGAACCCGTCCCCGCCCAGCGCGACGATCACGTCCGCGTCGATGGGGGCGACGTTGCCATACAGCGTCACCAGCTCGGTCAACGCCGCCTGCGCGACCTCCGTGTCGCTGGCGACAAATGCGATGTTCCGGCTCATGGCAAGTTTCCTGTGCTGCACCCTGTTTCCGAAACAACCACATGTTTCCACGAAGCGCCAGAGATGGCGCGTCTTTCTGGCACAAGGTCGCATTCCACCCTTTGCTATCGGCCAAGTTTCCGATAGGAAATCGCCCAATCCAGTGCCTCACCCAAGGAATGCGCCCATGACCATGACCCGTGACCCCGGCTTTTTCACCGAATCCCTTGCCACCCGCGACCCCGAACTGTTCGGCTCGATCACCAACGAACTGGGTCGCCAGCGCGATGAGATCGAATTGATCGCCTCGGAGAACATCGTCTCTGCCGCCGTGATGGAAGCGCAGGGCAGCGTCCTGACCAACAAATACGCCGAGGGTTATCCGGGCCGCCGATACTATGGTGGCTGCCAATATGTGGACGTAGCCGAACAGCTGGCCATCGACCGCGCCAAGGAATTGTTTGGCTGTGAATATGCCAACGTCCAGCCGAACTCCGGCAGCCAGGCCAATCAGGGGGCTTTCATGGCGATGATCCAGCCCGGCGACACGATCTTGGGCATGAACCTGGCCTCAGGTGGTCACCTGACCCACGGCGCCGCCCCGAACCAATCAGGCAAATGGTTCAACGCGGTGCAATACGGCGTCCGTAAAGAAGACAACCTGATCGACTATGATGAAATTCAGGCCTTGGCGACCGAACATCAGCCCAAGCTGATTATCGCCGGTGGGTCTGCCATCCCGCGTCAGATCGATTTCGCCAAGTTCCGCGAAATCGCCGATAGCGTTGGCGCGTTTTTGATGGTCGACATGGCCCACTTTGCCGGTCTGGTGGCGGCGGGCGAACACCCTTCGCCCTTCCCCTATGCCGATGTGGCGACGACCACGACCCACAAGACCCTGCGCGGCCCCCGTGGCGGCATGATCCTGACCAATGACGAAGCGCTGGCGAAAAAGATCAACAGCGCGATCTTCCCCGGCATCCAGGGCGGCCCCCTGATGCACGTCATCGCCGCCAAGGCCGTGGCCTTTGGCGAAGCCCTGCGCCCGGAGTTCAAGACCTATCAGAAACAGGTCCGTGCAAACGCTGTTGCCTTGGCCGATCAGCTGATCAAGGGCGGTCTGGACATTGTCACCGGCGGTACCGACACCCACGTGATGCTGGTCGATCTGCGCCCCAAAGGCGTGACTGGCAATATCGTCGACAAAGCGCTGGGACGCGCGCATATCACCTGCAACAAGAACGGCATCCCGTTTGACCCGGAAAAGCCTATGGTCACCTCGGGCATCCGCCTGGGCACCCCCGCAGGCACCACCCGCGGGTTTGGCGAAGCCGAGTTCCGCGACATTGCCGACATGATCGTCGAGGTCGTGGACGGCCTGGCCGCCAATGGCGCCGAAGGCAACGATGCGGTGGAACAGGCGGTCAAAGCAAAGGTCGCCGCGCTTTGCGCCCGCTTCCCGATGTATCCCAACCTGTAATCAGGCGGCATACCCCGAAAACCTCAAGGCCCCGGCGCATGATGC
>DFBF01000105.1:0-1713 GCA_002367285.1 Rhodobacteraceae bacterium UBA3087
GACTGGTCGGAAACGGCGCTCAGCGCTCAGGCCGCTTTTGCGCTGGTCGACCGTGCGCTGGGCGAATTCACATCCGAACGCAAGCGGCCCAAGCACATACAGGTGCCGATCGCCCTGTTGGGCAGCCGCGTCGGACCTGCGCCCGATCCGGTGATGCAGCCCACACGCCCGCAGGCACGGCCCGAGGACGTGGCCGCCGTGGCCGAATGGCTGATTGGCGCCGAACGCCCGATGTTCATCTTTGGCGGTGGCGCGACCGATGGCTGGCAGGACGCACGGCGTCTGGTCCAGGCAACCGGCGCGGCCAGTTTTTGCAGCTTTGCGGGCCGGGGCATCGTGCCTGATGATGCGCCGTTGTCCTATGGTCCCGCGCTGTCACGGCCCGGGTCGGTAGAGGAGATTGCCAAGGCCGATCTGGTCATTGTCGTTGGATCAGAACTGGCCGAGGTCGACCTGTGGCGCGACAGGTTGGGGCACGACGCGCCCCTGGTGCGCGTGGACATCGACGCCGCCGCCCTGTGTGAAACCGTGCGCCCCGATTTGGGCATTGTTGGCGACGCGGGCGCGTTTCTGGCCGACCTGTTGGCGCTGGTGGAACCCCATGTCACGCCGGGAAAATGGAACGCGGATGAGATCGCTCAGGCGCGGGCGCGGTTCCATGCCGAGGCCAGCGCGGCGCGCCCGGGCATCGCCGAAATCTGTGCGGCTCTGATCCCTGAAATGCCCGACGATCTGGTCGTCTATTCGGACATGACGCAGTTTTCTTATGTCGCGAAAGAGGTCTGGCCGATGGCCGCGCCGGGCCGCTGGCACCACCCGTTCGGCTTTGGCACTTTGGGCTGGGCGCTCCCGTCTGCGATTGGTGGCAAGGTGGGGCTGGGGGATGTGCCAACCCTGTGCATCGCCGGGGATTACGGGTTCCAGTACACGGTGCAGGAACTGGGCACGGCGGTCGAACTGGGGCTGAGCCTGCCGATCCTGTTGTGGGACAATGGCAAGCTGAAAGAGATCGAAGACAGCATGGTGAGAAGCCAGATCGCGCCCAATGCGGTTGTCGCGCGCAACCCGGATTTCTGCGCCTTGGCACGGGCTTACGGCGCGCAAGCTGTGGCGCCGGGCACGTTGGATGAATTGGTTGCGGCGATTAAGGACGGGTTTTCGGCGGATGGCCCGACCCTGATCCATGTGACGCCCGCGATCCTGGGCTGACGGGGATACCGGCCCCCACCGGCCCCAACAAAAAAGCGCGGGGCAGGACCCCGCGCTTTTTGCGTTTTCAAAGGCTGTGGATCAGTTCCAGCAGCTGACCAGGACGGCCATGTCGGCGGCCATTGCGCTCATGTCCACAGGGTGCATCGAGGCATTGGCGTCTGTCGCCGTGACATTGATGCCGTTTTCCGACAGGAAGCTCGCCAGCGCCGTTGCGTCTGTGGCAAAGTTCACGTCACCGGGCAGCTGTTGGCCTGATGCGCCCAGGCGCGGCAGTAACATGCCAACCACGGCGCCGCCGCTGTCCATCACCGGGCCGCCCGCGTCACCGTCCTGCACGGCCAGGGCCAGGCGGGTCAGCTCTGCTTCGCCCTTCAGCCCGACCAGATCGGCCAGCTTGCCAAAGGTCAGGGTGGGGGCGGACAGGCGACCTTCGTAGGAGTAGCCCGCCACCGCCACGTCGGCATTCAGGCGCGGTTCGGTTGTCAGAAACTGGGCCACGGC
>DFBF01000105.1:1724-8711 GCA_002367285.1 Rhodobacteraceae bacterium UBA3087
GCTGGCCTCGTGGCTGTCATTGATGGTGATGCGGGTGCAGGCGGCGACGGCCTGAGCGGTGGTCAGAACCGCGCCCTTGCCATCAACATAAAACCCCGAACGCGACATGTCGGCCCGGCGGATTTCCAGCCCCGACAGAAGGTCCAGGCTTTGTGTCGCCTGATCAAGCCCGGCATTGTCGGCCAAAGCCCCTTCGCCCAGCGAGGCAAAGCTGGCCTGCATTTCCTTCAACGCCAGCGCCCGGCGTTTTTCGTCACCAGTGGGCCAGATCAGGGTGAAACCCTTGACCGCCCCATCCACCAGCCGCGCATAGGTGTGCGAGGTGATGTTGGCGTCCGTACCCGTCAGGGTGAATTCGCTTTCCTTGCGTTCACGATCCCCATCCATGGGCACGATTTCCAGCGTTTGCAGGATGTCATACAGCCCGAACAACGTGTTCTGGTCGCCAGTCTGGCTGATCAGCACCACGCGCACGCCGCTGTCGGCCTGGCTGTCGTAATGGGCAAATGGGGCCTCGTAGCGGCCAAAGCCAACCATGCCGGCGGGCATGGCGATTTCGATGCCAGCGTCTTGGTCCTGAGTGACGGCCATGCCCAGGCTGTCGATCACACCCTGATAGTCGCCCAACAGGCGCGCGCGTTGTTTGGTGGTCAACACGCCGGTGACCTCGTCGCCCTTGGCGGTTTGATAGTCGCTCATCGAGCGACGCGTGCCGGGGCCGAACGCGCCGTCAATGGCGGCGTCATAGAAGCCTTCCCATTTCAGAGCGACCTGTAACGCCTCGCGTTCGCCACGGTCCAGCAGCCGTTCCGAGGCCTGCGCCTCGCGTTTGGTTTCGTCAGAGGGCGGCGGCGGGGGCGGGGCCACCACGGCCGGGGTTGCCGTGTCCGCCGGTGCCACGATGGGGGCCGCGCCCAGGGCGTTCACACCAATCGGCCAGAACTGTTGGCGATACTGGCTGGTAAAGGCGATGAAACTGTCACGCGGGATCGCCCCCTGCGCGCGCAGCGTTGCCAGCCGCGAGGCCGCGTCGTCGCGCGTATATGGCCCCAGCGCGATGGCGTACCAGTTGCCGCCCATGCGGAACCCGTTCACATCGAGCAGCTGACCGGCATAGGTCTGTGCCGACCGCTGGGCGGCCTGCAATGTCGGTTGCGCTTCGACCTGAATCCAGGCCGTTTGTGCCGAGGCGATCCCTGCCCAGACCGTAACAATGGCGACAATAATCGCGGAATAAAGTTGCTTCATAACCCCTCGTGGCCCGTATCGGGCGCATTTACGTCAAAAACCGTTCCGATCAGATACACACCATCACAGGGGGGCAGGTCAATAAGGCTGCCGCACCGATTGACCCTTTGTGACCCAAAGCCTATTGAGGGCGCGACATAAGACACGGGTTCCGAAGGGGTTCCATGCCATGACAGACACACGACCGAAAAGTTTCCAGGAGATCATCCTGCGGCTTCAGAATTACTGGGCCGAACAGGGCTGTGCGATTCTGCAACCCTATGACATGGAGGTCGGCGCGGGCACGTTCCACCCGGCGACGACGCTGCGCGCGCTGGGCACGAAAGCCTGGGCGGCGGCCTATGTTCAGCCTTCGCGCCGTCCGACCGATGGGCGGTACGGTGAAAACCCCAACCGGTTGCAACATTATTACCAGTATCAGGTGCTGATCAAACCCAGCCCACCCAACCTGCAAGACCTGTATCTGGGGTCACTGCGCGCCATTGGCATCGACATGGATCTGCACGACATCCGCTTTGTCGAAGATGACTGGGAAAGCCCAACCCTGGGCGCCTGGGGTCTGGGGTGGGAGGTCTGGTGCGACGGCATGGAAGTCAGCCAGTTCACCTATTTCCAACAGGTCGGCGGCCACGACTGCACGCCCGTGTCGGGCGAACTGACCTATGGTCTGGAACGTCTGGCGATGTATGTGCTGGGCGTCGATCACGTCATGGACATGCCGTTCAATGATCCCATGTCGCCCATTGCGCTGTCCTATGGCGACATCTTCAAACAGACCGAAGAAGAATACGCGCGCTGGAATTTCGATATCGCCAACACCGACGTGTTGCTGCGCCACTTTGAAGAGGCCGAGGTCGAATGCGCCGCGATCCTGTCGCACGACCATATCGACCCGAAAACCGGCAAGCGCATCATCATGGCGCACCCGGCCTATGACCAATGCATCAAGGCCAGCCACATGTTCAACCTGCTGGACGCGCGCGGTGTGATTTCGGTCACCGAACGCCAGGCCTATATCGGCCGCGTCCGCACCTTGGCAAAACAATGCGCCGACGCCTTTGTGTTGACCTCGGCAGGGGGGCACACCCCCGAAAGTGAATGGCTGTGAGCGGCAAAATACTGGGGAGCCTGATCGTGGCCATCGCCCTTATCGCAGGCGTCGCAATCTATTGGTTGCAGATCTATGCCTTTTACGAGCCGGTCACCGCCGACGCCGTCGAAATGCGCATGACCAATGTGGTTACAGGCCAGGCCGAAGGCATTATTGCCGACGGGTTCCATGGGATTGATGCCGACAGCTCACCGCTCAGGTTTCGCGGCTGTTTCACCACCACCATGTCGCAAGCTCTGTTGACCGAAACCTATGAAACCTACGAACAGGCCGCGCCCCTGACCGCGCCGCGGTGGTTTGACTGTTTCAACGCCGTGGAAATCGGCAAAGCGTTGGAAACCGGCGAGGCGATCGCCTTTCTGGGCGAACGCGATATCATCTGGGGCTTTGACCGCGTGATTGCCGTGTTCGGCGACGGGCGCAGCTTTGCCTGGCACCAGATCAATGATTGCGGCAAGGAAGTCTTTGACGGCAGACCGTTGCCCGAAGGCTGTCCCACACAACCGCCCGCACACTCGAACGATATGACCCCGGAGCGTAATTAATATGCCTGACCTGCTGATCGAACTCTTCTCGGAAGAAATCCCCGCCCGGATGCAGGGCAAAGCCGCCGCTGACCTGAAGAAACTGGTCACCGATGGTTTGGTTGATGCCGGTCTGACCTATGCGGGCGCTGCCGCCTTTGCGACGCCGCGCCGTCTGACGCTGGCGGTTGACGGGGTGCTGGCGGCCTCGCCTGACACGCGCGAAGAACGCAAGGGGCCCAAGGTGGGCGCGCCCGTAAAGGCGATCGAAGGCTTCCTGCGCGGCGCGGGATTAACCATGGATCAGCTGGAAGAACGCGAAACCCCCAAGGGCGCGGTCTATTTTGCGACCATCGAAAAAAAGGGCCGCCCGGCCGCAGATATCACCGGTGTGGTGCTGGAAGGTACAATCCGCAATTTCCCCTGGCCGAAATCCATGCGCTGGGGCACGGGCACGCTGAAATGGGTGCGCCCTCTGCATTCGATCCTGTGCATCCTGTCGGACGAAGCCGGGGCCGCGGTCGTACCGCTGGAGGTCGATGGGATCAAATCGGGCGACACCACCCAAGGCCACCGCTTCATGGCGCCAGGCAAGATCACCGTTACCGGGTTCGAAGACTATGCCGCCAAGCTGAAAAAGGCCTATGTGGTTCTGGACGCCCAAGAGCGTGCCGATCATATCTGGGAAGACGCCAAACAGGCGGCGTTCGCGCAGGGTCTGGAAATTGTCGACGACCAGGGCCTGCTGCGCGAAGTCGCAGGCCTGGTCGAATGGCCCGTCGTGCTGATGGGGGACATCGCCGAAGATTTCATCGAACTGCCGCCCGAAGTGCTGCAAACCAGCATGCGCGAACACCAGAAATTCTTTTCGGTGCGCAATCCGAAAACCGGCCGGATCGAAAAATTCGTCACCGTCGCAAATCGCGAGACGTCAGACCACGGCGCGACCATTCTGGCGGGCAACCAAAAGGTGCTGTTTGCCCGCCTGGCGGATGCAAAATTTTTCTGGGAAAACGACCTGCGCACGGTGAAATCCGTGGGGCTGGCGGGCATGGGCAAGCCGCTGGAGAACGTGACCTTCCACCGCGAACTGGGCAGCCAGGCCGACCGCATCGCGCGGATCGAAAAGCTGGCGGGCGAAGTCGCGCCGTTGGTTGGGGCCAAACCCGATCTGGCCAAGGAAGCCGCGCGAGTGGCCAAGGCCGATCTGTCGTCGGAAATGGTCTATGAGTTCCCGGAACTTCAGGGTGTCATGGGGCGGTATTATGCGTTGCGCGCCGACCTGCCCGAAAGCGTCGCGAACGCATGCGAAATGCATTATTCGCCGCTGGGCCCGTCCGACGATGTGCCCACCGAACCTGTTTCCGTGGCGGTCGCTTTTGCCGACAAGCTGGACACGCTGACGGGGTTCTGGGCGATAGACGAAAAGCCTACCGGGTCAAAGGACCCCTATGCGCTGCGTCGCGCTGCGCTGGGCGTGATCCGCATCATCCTCAGCAATGATCTGCGCCTGCGTCTGGACCGGTTCATCGACAGTCAGCTGTTGAAACACGAGATCGCCCAGAATGCCGATGCCGCCGATGCCGCGGAACTGGCCGCGCTGGAAAGCACGCTGGATGAAATCGCCGATCACGGTGTGTTTGGCGCGGCCTTCCGCGCAGTGTTGGACAAGTTGGATGGTGATGCGCCAGCGATTGGCGACGGCACCCTGCTGGGCAGGATCGAGGCGAAGATGCCCGATGTCTCGGTCGATCTGTTGGGCTTTTTCCATGATCGTCTGAAGGTGCACCTGAAGGAAGAGGGCATTCGCCACGATGTGATCGACGCCTGTCTGAACATGCCCGGCAATGATGACCTGACGCTGTTGGTCAAACGGGCCGAGGCGCTGGCGGCGTTCCTGAAGACCGATGACGGGGAAAACCTGTTGCAGGGGTTCAAACGCGCCAACAATATCCTGTCCCAGGCCGAAGCAAAGGACGGGGTCGAGTATTCGTTCGGTGCGGACGTGAAGTTCGCCGAAGACGATACGGAAAAGGCGTTGTTTGCGGCGCTGGATGATGCGCAAAGTGCAATCGCGCCGGCGATGCAGGGCGAAGATTTCGCCGCCGCAATGACGGCCATGGCGTCCCTGCGCGCGCCGATTGATGCGTTTTTTGAGGCGGTGCAGATCAACACCGACAATCAAATCGTGCGGCGCAACCGGTTGAACCTGTTGGCCCGCATTCGTGACATTTGCCACGGCGTGGCCGATCTGACCCGGATCGAGGGCTGAGGGGAGCGCGGCAGGGATTGTAACCCTTGTGTGACCGCCGACCTGCGCTATGGTGTTGGCGAATTGGAGGGTGCTGCAGTGCAGAAACTTGATCACATCACCGGGTTTATCGAAATCACGCCAAACGCACCGGTCGAAGCGGTGCGCCATGGTGGGCGGGCCAAGTGTCTGCAACGTCTGATCCGGCTCGAGATGCCGGTGCCACGGACCGCCGCGTTGGATTTCGATGCGGTGCATGGGATTTCTGCGGGTGAAATGCCGGATCTGGCGGCGTTGCTGTCGCTGTTTGGCAGTGACCCTTTGGTGTCGGTGCGCCCGTCGTCCGAGGACCCGGACTGGGGTGGTCCCAGCGCGATTCTGAACATTGGTATGAACGATGCGCAGCACGCCAAGCTGGTGGACAGCCATGGCGAAGCGGCCGCGAACGCGCTGTATCTGCGGTTCATTCAATCTTATGCCGTGCATGTGGGGCGTCTGGATCCTGACGAGTTTGAAGCCCCAAACGCCCCCACAGCCGAAGCGTTGAAGGCGGCGCTGGACCTGTACGAGGAGGAGACGGACGAGTATTTCCCGCAGGACCCCGAGGTGCAGCTTGCGGAAATCCTGCGCTCTATGGCGCGCGCCTGGGAGGGCACGACGGCCCGTCTGTTGCGCGAAGCCAAGGGCGCGCCGGCAGATGCCGGTCTGGGCCTGGTCGTGCAGAAAATGGCGCTGGGCGTGGGCAAGGGCCTGTCCGGTTCGGGGGTGATCCAGTTCGTCAGCGGCGCCACCGGGCGCAGCGAAGTGCGCGGGCGATACCTGTGCAAAAGCCAGGGCCGTGATGCCTTGGCCGAAGCCGGTGATCGCGATGTCATGTATCTGACCCGCGATGATCGCGGCCGGTCGATCGAAGACGTGCTGCCGCAGAATTTCGCCGATCTGAGACGCTATGGCGACCTGTGTCGCACCAAGCTGCGCGAACAGATGCAGATCGAATTCACCATCGAAAACGAACAGCTGTTCATTCTGGACGCGGTGCGGGTCAGCCGCAGCGAACGCGCCAATGTGCGCATCGCGGTGGATTTGGCCAAGGAAGGTGTGATCTCGAAGGACGAAGCTGTGCTGCGCATCCCGCCGCGCGCTCTGGCCGAACTGTTGCACAGCCAGGTCGACCCAAACGGCACACGTGATGTGTTTGCCAGCGGCATCGCGGCCAGCCCCGGCGCCGCCACTGGCAAGATCGTGTTCAATGCACGATCCGCTCAGGCCCACGCGGCCCAAGGCGAAGATTGCATCCTGGTGCGGCGTGAAACCAGCCCTGAGGACATTCGCGGCATGCACGCCGCCAAGGGTATTCTGACCATTCGCGGCGGCATCACCAGCCATGCGGCGGTGATTGCGCGCGGGCTTGGCCTGCCCTGTGTCGTGGGCGCGGGCGACATGCGTCTGGACAAGAAACGGCGCCGATTGGTCGCGGCGGACGGGCGCGAGTTTCACGAAGGCGACGTGATCACCATCGACGGCGCCGCTGGCGAGGCGCTGAATGGCTCGGTCGCGTTGCTGTTGCCTGAGCTGGGGGACAGCTTTATCGCGCTGATGGCCTGGGCAGATGACCGTCGCGACATCGGCATTCGCGCCAACGCCGACACGCCGCCCGACGCCCGCAAGGCGGTGATGTTCGCCGCCGAGGGCATCGGGCTGTGCCGCACGGAACACATGTTCATTGACGACGACCGCCTGTTGGCAATGCGCGAGATGATCTTTGCCGACAGCCCCGAAGATCGCCGCGCCGCGCTGGATCGCCTGTTGCCGATGCAACGCGCCGATTTCACGGAACTGTTCCAGATCATGCA
>DFBF01000105.1:8779-10537 GCA_002367285.1 Rhodobacteraceae bacterium UBA3087
TGGATCTGCCGCTGTCAGATGTCGAACGCCGGGTCGCGGGCCTGCGCGAATTCAACCCGATGCTGGGCATGCGGGGCGTTCGTCTGGGTCTGACCGTGCCCGAAATCTATGACATGCAGGCCCGCGCCATCTTTGAGGCAACGATCGAGGCGTCCAAGCTGGGCGACCCGGTCGTGCCTGAGGTGATGATCCCGCTGGTCAGCGCCAAACGCGAGGTCGAGATCGTGAAAACTCGTGTCGATGCGGTGGCCGCCGCGGTACGGATCGAACGCGAGGCCAGCTTCACCTATCGTCTGGGGGTGATGGTGGAAACGCCGCGCGCCGCCTTGCGTGCCGATGAAATCGCCCATTACGCGGCGTTCATGTCCTTTGGCACGAACGACCTGACCCAGATGACCTATGGCCTGTCGCGCGACGATGCGGGGCGGTTCATGGGCGAATATGTAAGCCAGGGCGTCTATCCCGAAGACCCGTTTCACACGCTGGACACCGAAGGGGTCGGCGAGCTGTTGCAGATCGGCGCGCGGCGCGGCCGTTCGGTGGATCCCAACATCACGATGTCGATCTGTGGTGAACACGGCGGTAACCCCGAATCTATTGAATTCTGCCGTGACGCGGGCTTTGATTATGTCAGCTGTTCGCCCTTTCGGGTGCCGGTCGCCCGCCTTGCCGCAGCCCATCTGGCCATTCGGGACCGCATGGCGGAAGGGTCTGAAAGCAAGGACTAATTCACGAATTGAATGGCCAACGCATAACGGCCATGCGCCGGATCTTTGGGCAAAGGACTCGACGCAACGGCTTTTTTCCCCTATTTCCGCCGCGTTGTGACGTTTGTGTTACGTCGCGAGGGAATGAATAAGACGGGTACGAACCATGTTGCGGACTTTGATTTCGGCTGTTGCTCTGGGCGCATTTTCCATCGGTTTCGCTGTGGCGGAAACCGAAGGCGCGGATGTGTCGGGCGTTCTGGCGCACGAACTCTCTGGGATCTCCGGGTTGAACGCCCAGCAGGTCGCACGCCTTGGTAAAACGCCGGGGGCTGCGGACGCCAGCTCCAGGTTCACCTATGCCTGGCTGGACGCACAACCCACCGCGTCAGGCAGTGACGATTGGCAGTGCCTGTCACAGGCGCTGTATTTTGAGGCCCGGGGCGAAACCCTGAAGGGGCAGTTCGCTGTCGCCGAAGTCATCCTGAACCGCGTCGACAGCACGCAGTATCCGAACACGGTCTGCGGCGTGATCCACCAGGGTACGGGGCGCAAATACCAGTGCCAGTTCACCTTCACCTGTGACGGCAACCCCGAAACGGTGAACGAACCCGGCGCCTATGCGCGCGTGTCCAAAGTGGCCCGCCTGATGCTGGACGGCACCCCGCGCGAGCTGACCGAAGGTGCCACGCATTACCACACCACGGCGGTGAACCCGTCCTGGGCGCGCCGGTTCACACAGACCGCGCGGATTGGGGTACACAAGTTCTATCGCATGCCGGTACGTGTGTCGTCGAACTGATCTGACGCTTTACGCCGCTCAGGGCCGCATTTCGCTGGTTTTTCCCCGTGCTTTTGGGGCAGAAATCGCGCATCTTCTGATCGAGAGCGCCATGACAGACAGCACCCAAACCGCCTTTGCCCATCCCGAAGCCCGCGCGGCCCAAACCCCCTGGGGGGACACGCCGCCTGACCGGATTTCCCTGCGCGACCACGTGGTCAAAGTCGAGATCGGCGCCTTTCAGGTCGAACGCGACGTGACCCAGCGGCT
>DFBF01000105.1:10552-12226 GCA_002367285.1 Rhodobacteraceae bacterium UBA3087
GATGTGGACGCGATCCTGTCCTATGACACCATCGCCGAGGCCATCGCGCATGAACTGGCCGCCGAACGGCTGAACCTGTTGGAAACCTTGGCCGACCGTATCGCCGAGCGCATCCTGCGCGAACCGCAACCGTTGCGCGTGTTCTTGCGGATCGAGAAACTGGACCGTGGCCCCGGCGCGTTGGGTGTTGAAATCGTGCGCTGCCGGGCTGATGGCGTCACGCCGGATGGCGATGACACGGCGCTTCGCCCTCTGGTCGTACAGCTGACACAGGGGGCGATTGCTGCGGGTTTGGCGACCTTTCTGGACGCGCTTGAGGGCGATCCACGCCCGGTGATCCTGACGGTCGGGCCGGGGGCGGGGGGCTGCGTACACGCGGAGAATGCCACTGCGCAGCGGCGCATTGACCTGTTGGCTATCGAACAAAACGCAGTGGCGGTGGCCAGTCTTGATGACCGCTGTGTTGTCACCGGCACGCGCACAGAATTGGAGTGGGCCATGACGCAAGGGCTGATCTGTGTCTGGGCACCAACGAAACTGGTGCTGGACGCGGTGGATGGTCCAACCGGCACCGATGCACGCAGCCTGACTGGCTGGTTTGCCCAGGAAATGGTGGCCGATGAGGTCCGCTGGTCAGAGGATGCCGCATGAAGGCCTATGCCCAGCCAATCCCATGCCTGTCTGGTAAATACGCCTTGGGCGGCAGCCGGGTATTCCGGTTTTCACAGGTGACGCACCAGGGGCGGACGGGGCACGCCGGATCCCGTGGCGCGGGTGCCGAGCATCTGAGCGCGCTGCGCCCCGACCTGTGCGGCTTGCGCCTGGATGAACCCCGCATCATGGGCATCCTGAACGTGACGCCGGACAGTTTTTCGGATGGGGGCGACCATACGGATCTGGAGGCCGCCGTCGCACGCGCCCGCGCCATGGCGCAGGATGCCGACATTCTGGACATTGGCGGCGAAAGCACGCGCCCGGGCGCCGCCGCGGTCAGCATTGACGAAGAAATTCGCCGGACGGCCCCGGTGATCAAAGCGATCCGCGCGGCCGGCATCACGACGCTGATTTCCATCGACACCCGCAAGGCCCGCGTTGCCGAGGCGGCGCTGGATGCAGGCGCCAACATCGTCAACGACGTCTCGGCCTTGATGTATGACCCCGATCTGGCCGGGTTGGTGGCCGAGCGTGACGTGCCCGTCTGCCTGATGCATGCGCTTGGCGACCCGGAAACGATGCAGGCCGACCCGCGCTATGACAGCGTGCTGCTTGACGTGTTCGACCATCTGGAACAGCGGATTTCCGCCGCCGAGGGTTCCGGAATTGATCGAACTCGCATTATAGTTGATCCAGGCATTGGGTTTGGTAAGACGCTGCAACACAATTTGAGCCTGCTGCACGGGCTGAGCCTGTATCATGACCTTGGCCTGCCGATCCTGCTGGGGGCCTCGCGCAAGCGGTTCATTGGCACGATCGGCGGTGCAGACGACGCCAAGGACCGCATGGCGGGGTCGGTTGCGGTGGCGTTGCATGCCGCTGCCCAGGGCGCGCAGATCCTGCGCGTGCATGACACATTCGAGACCAGACAGGCCCTGCGCCTGCAGCTGGCGTTGAACGAGAGTGAGTGACGATGGATAAGCTGTTTGGAACCGATGGTGTGCGGGGGCTGGCCAATTC
>DFBF01000141.1 GCA_002367285.1 Rhodobacteraceae bacterium UBA3087
GGGAATGCGCGGTTTGGGCGGGCTGGACCGTGCCGCTTTGGGTATTCCGGATGAGGCCGACTATGTCGCCGCATATTGCGCGCGGCGTGGGATCATGGGGATCGACAACTGGGCCTTTTACCTTGCATTTGCCTTCTTTCGCCTGGCTGCGATACTGGAGGGCGTGGTGCGCCGGGCACATGACGGCAATGCGTCCAACCCGGACACTGCGCGGCAATATGCACAGGCCATTCCGGCGCTTGCGGCGTTGGCCTTGCAGGTGATCGAGGAGGGGCCATGAACGAACATGTGAAATTCGAGGTCGAGGATGGCGTCGCGATCCTGACCATCAACAACCCGCCGGTCAATGCGCTGGACGCCTGGGTGCGCCAGGGCCTGCTTGATGGGATCGAACGGGCCGAAAAGCTGAACGCAGTCGGCTCTGTTCTGATCCGGGCGGCAGGGCGGACCTTTCCAGCGGGCGCGGATGTGCGCGAATTTGGCAAACCCCGCGCAACGCCGATCCTGTCTGATGTCGTGGCGCGGATCGAGGCCTGTGAAAAACCGGTGGTGGCGGCTATACACGGCACCGCGTTGGGCGGCGGATTTGAGATCGCCCTGGGCGCGCATTACCGGCTGGCAAATCGCGGCGCACGTTTTGGCCTGCCTGAGGTGACACTGGGCGTTTTGCCGGGCGCGGGCGGAACGCAACGGGTGCCCCGCATCACGGGGGCTGGCCCCGCGCTGGACCTGATGTTGTCGGGTCGCCCGATCAGTGCCGAAAAGGCCAGTGATCTGGGGCTGGTTGATGCCCTGGTCGATGGCGATGTGGCCAAGGCCGGGTTCATGTTTGCCCGTGACATGGCCCGCAAGAGCGGCGCGGTCCGGCGCAGTTGCGCTCGGCGCGACGGGTTTCAGGACGCAGGGTCCTATATGGCTGCCATCGCCGCACGACGGGGCGAGGTGGCGCGGTCCCCCCTCATGTCACCAGCGCGCATCGTTGACTGTGTCGAAGCCGCGATGCTGTTGCCGTTTGAGGCCGGGATCGCGATGGAACGCGCCGCCTTTGACGACTGCGAGGCCTCGCCTGGAGCGCAATCGCTGCGTCACGCGTTCCTCTCTGAACGCCGGGCCGCCAAGGTGCCCGAACTGGACGGTGCCACGCTGCGCGAGGTCAACACGATTGGCGTTGTCGGCGCGGGCACCATGGGCACGGGCATTGCCGTGGCTTGTCTGGATGCTGGGTTCCCGGTCACGCTGGTGGAACGCGACGAAGACGGGCTGCTGCGCGGGGTCGAAAAGGTCGATGCGATCTATGAACGGTCGCTGGCCAAGGGGCGGATTGATGCGGCGACACGCGACGCCCGGATGGACCACCTGACGGGCACGACGGATATGGACGATCTGGCCCATGTGGATCTGGTGATCGAGGCCGTGTTTGAAGAAATCAGCGTGAAAGAGGGCGTTTTTGCCCAGCTGGACGCGGTGATGAAGCCGGGGGCGATCCTGGCAACAAACACGTCCTATCTGGATATCAACGACCTGGCAGCCACGATTTCACGGCCCCAGGATGTTGTCGGATACCATTTTTTTTCTCCGGCCAATATCATGAAGTTGCTGGAAATCGTCGTGGCGAACAAGACCGACCCGAACGTGGTTGCGACGGGGTTCGCCTTGGCCAAGAGGCTGCGCAAAGTGCCGGTGCGCGCGGGCGTGGCCGATGGGTTCATCGGCAACCGTATCCTTGCAGCCTATCGTCTGGCGGCCGATTTCATGCTGGAGGATGGGGCGACCCCGTCCCAGATCGACGGCGCGATGCGGGCCTATGGCTTTCCGATCGGGCCCTATCAGGTGCTGGACATGGCGGGCCTGGATATCTCCTGGGCGCGTCGCAAGCGGTTGGCGGCCACGCGCGCACCTGACGCGCGCTATGTGGCGATTGGCGACAGGCTGTGCGAACGCGGCTGGCTGGGGCAGAAGGCCGGGCGGGGCTATTACCTGTACGAAGACGGCGCGCGGGTTGGCTCTGAGGACCCCGAGGTCCTGCGGATCATCGCCGAGGAACGTGCCGCCAAGGGCATCACGCCGCGCCAGTTCAGCATGGACGAGATCCAGCATCGGTGCCTGAATGCCATGGCAAACGAAGGCGCGCGCCTGGTGCAGGAGGGCGTGGCGCTGCGCCCGTCGGACATCGATGTGGTGATGATTTACGGCTATGGCTTCCCGCGTTGGCGCGGTGGGCCCATGATGGCCGCGGACTTGCGCGGGTTGTTGGAGGTCGAAAGCGATTTGCGCAGCTATCAGTCTGAGGAACCCACATTTTGGGCGCCGTCGCCGCTGTTTAATGAGTTGGTCAAGAATGGCCGCCATTTTGGCGACATGAACGGCGACTGATGCGCGTGGCAATGTCGCCAAATTGGGTCGCTTACGCGACGCTTGATCCTGATGGGCGTCTGGCCGCGCCGGATCGCGCCGGGTTAGGACAGGAAAATACCCAGCACCACAACCATAAGGCCCAGGAACGACAGGCCCAGCGAGGCCATGTTCAGCACCAGCGCCTTTTGCATCCGGGCTTTTAGCGCGTCGTCTTTCAGCCCGGCGCGTTTCGCTTTCAGGACTTGCACAGCCGAGAGCACCAGCCCGACAAGGCCCGCCAGAGACATGATCGCGCCGATGATGATGAGCCAGTCCATAGTGTTCCCTTTACGCCAAGCTTTGCGGGGATGCGCCTAACGCGACAAGGCCCCTTGCGCAACCCCTTGCTGGGTGGGTAGGGAAGGGGGCATTGCCTGAACCGGAGGACAGAATGGACGGAATGGATCAAGAGCACAAGCCGTCGAGCTATCGTGTGACCGCAGATGAATTGCGCCAGTTTATCGAGCGTTTTGAACGGCTTGAGGCCGAAAAGAAAGATATTGCGGATCAGCAAAAAGAGGTCATGGCCGAAGCGAAAGGTCGCGGGTATGACACCAAGGTCATGCGTAAGGTCATCGCGCTGCGCAAACGCGACCGCGACGACATCGCCGAGGAAGAGGCGGTTCTGGACATGTATAAAGAAGCGCTGGGCATGTAAGCCCGGCGTCGGCCTGAGCCCAGCGGGGCCTCAGGCCGTCAGCAGAGTGACGCCTGGAATTCGTGCGATTTCCAGCATGTCGTCATCATAACTGGCCGTCAGTTCGTCGATCAATTCCGGGGTCCAGCCGGGCAAGTCCAGCTCTTCCTCGATCTCATCATCCAGCGCGTATTTGTCCAGAAATGCCGCCAGCACCCGGCGGCGTTGGATTTCGCTTTGTGGCGGATGGGTGGTGAAGTAGCTGCGCAGGCGTTTCATGCCCTCTTTTGCGGTGATCTGCGCCATGATATCCAGCCCCCCTTTCAGGCGGATATGCGGCTCCAGCCCGCTCAGTTCATGCAGCACTTCGGGCCAGATCATCGGCGTGTCTTCGTTGCACCAGACCGTGATGGGGCAGTCCGGGTTGGCCTCGCGGATCGCATGCACCATGTCGGACCAATACAGCGCCCGCGGGTCCAGCCCGGTCAGAAATGCATCGTGACTGATGTCGGGTTGCAGGCGGCGGATGGCTGGCACGAAACTGGCCGGGTTGCGCAGGGACAGGAAGAATTCCACCGGGTTGTCGGGAAACAGGTTGCGCAGGCGCTGGCTGTTGCGTTCCGCCAGAGGATACAGCTGCCCACCCTCAAGCGCCCGTTTCGGAGCGCCCAGGAAATTGTCGTGCGACAGGACCAGGCGCTCGGCGCTGTCCTCGTCCATCATTGATTCCAGCAACATGTCCTGGGTGTCGGCACTGGCCGGTGCGCCGTTCAGCTTGTTGATCACCTGCGCCAACAGGCCGCGATAACGGCTGGGGCCGGGCACAATGACCCCATGGTTCGCCATTACCCCTTTGTTTTTCAACAGGGATTTGATCAGCTGGTCGTGATCGGTGCAATGGGCGCCGATGTGAAAGGATACATGCATGGATGCGGTCAGTCCTTTGGTCTTGGTCAGGCCCAATATATGGCGCTTTGCTGGACAGGCAAACCGGTTTCCCGTATGGCCGATGCTATGACCGAGGAAAACAGTCAAGCATTGTCGCGCAGGCGTCTGCGCCTAAGGCCTCCGGGGGGGTGGTCGCTGGGGGCCATGGTGATTGCCGCCGCGGTCGTCGGGCCCTTGGTGGCGATTATCTGGATGGCCTTGAACCCGGTTGAAAACATCTGGCCGCACCTAATGGCCACGACATTGCCGCGATACCTGTTCAACACGGTCCTGTTGTGCCTGGGGGTCGGCGGCCTGTCGGCGGCGGTGGGCACAGGGGCTGCGTGGTTGGTCACGATGTATCGTTTTCCCGGCGCGCGCGCGTTTGAATGGCTGCTGTTGTTCCCGCTGGCCATCCCCGCCTATGTCGGGGCCTATGCGCTGGTCGATTTCCTGGAATATGCGGGGCCCGTGCAGACGGCTTTGCGCGAGCTGTTTGGCTGGCAAACCAGCCGCGATTACTGGTTCCCTGAAATCCGGTCGCGCGGGGCTGCGGTCATCGTGCTGGCTGCGGCGCTGAACCCCTATGTGTTCCTGATGGCCCGCACGGCGTTTCGAGAACAATCCGGCTGTACCTATGAGGTCGCCCAGGCGCTTGGGGCAGGGCCCTTTGCCCGGTTCTGGCGTGTTGGCCTGCCCCTGGCCCGTCCCGCCATTGCCGCCGGCAGCGCCATCGTCATGATGGAGACCGTCAGTGACTTTGGTGTCGTGGATTTTTTTGCCGTGCAGACCCTGACCACTGGTATCTTTTCGACCTGGCTGGAAATGCACAACACGGGCGGTGCGGCGCAAATTGCGTTGGTCGTTCTGACCTTGGTGCTGCTGCTGGTCGGACTTGAGAAAGCCAGCCGCAGCCGCAGCCGCTTTTATCGTCTGTCACGCCAACAGCGCCCGGTTGAGCCCGCGCCCCTGACCGGTGTACCCGGATGGCTGGCCGCCGCCGCCTGTGCCGTTCCGTTCGCGGTGGGGTTTGTTTTGCCGGTCGGTGTGATGAGCTGGCATGCGGCAGGCAGCCCGGAACGCTGGTTCGAACCGGGCCTGTTGCGCGCCTTGTCTCATACGGTTGCCGCCGGGGGTGCGGCGTCGGTCGTCACCGTGCTGGCAGCCCTGTTCCTGGTCTATGGCGTGCGCCTCAGCGGCAGCCGCCTGCCGCGCCTGATCCTGCCCCTGACCACGCTGGGGTATGCTGCACCGGGGGCGGTGCTGGGCGTTGGCATCCTGATCCCTCTGGCCGCGTTGGACAACCGCCTGGCGGATGGCATCCTGGCCCTGACCGGTTTTGATCCCGGTCTGATGCTGACGGGCACGGCCTTTGCCATGGTCTTTGCCTATTGTGTGCGCTTCTTTGCCATTGCCCAGGGCGCGGTTGACGCTGCAATGGGGCGGGTGTCTCCCAGCCTGCCAATGGCGGCGCGCAGCCTGGGCCGCTCCCCCATCGGCGCACTACGTGAAATCTATGTGCCGCTTATCCGGGGGTCCGTTGGCACCGCGCTGTTGCTGGTCTTTGTCGACAGTGTGAAAGAGCTGCCCGCAACCCTGCTGCTGCGTCCGTTCAACTATAACACCCTGTCCACGCGCGTGTATGAACACGCCTCGCTCGAACGTATCGGAGATGCCTCACCCGCCGCCCTTCTGGTGTGTCTGGTTGGGCTGGCGGCCGTGCTGTTCATGGCACGTACCGGGCGTGAGGCCACCTGAAACAAGACCACCCGCCCCCAAAAGCTCTTTGGGAGGAAAACCCCAAGACAATGGCTTGCCACGCCCGCCCGACCCGGGTATCAGTCCCGGCGTGCCCCTATAGCTCAGCTGGTAGAGCAACTGATTTGTAATCAGTAGGTCCGCGGTTCGAGTCCGTGTGGGGGCACCATTAACTAGCTGAAATTGAATAATAAAGGCGATCTGGCCATGGTCGCCCATCCGACCGTCCGACGTCGTCCGAGTCGGATGGCTTTACATCAACCTGGTTCGAGACGCGTTCTAACGCTGCGATGTGATGGTTCCAGTGGTTCTGCATGCCCTGAAAAAAGCTTTTCTGACTGGCGCTATTGGCAATCGCCGCGCGGATAGTCATTTCCATCAACCCGTTCATAAGATCCTGAGGGTCGTTGCCATATAGCTCAGTGATTTGGTTCAGTGCCGCGTGATGACGTTGTGGCATGATGGTGCGCAGATCTGTTGCCGCAGTTTGAGCGATTTGGCGATCACGACGTTTTCCCCAAGGCCACTTCATGCTGATGCGTCGCTGCTGCTGGAGCGTTCCCAGGGCGCTGTGTGCATCGTTACCTGGTCATACTGAGGTGACGAGCTGGTGCATCCTGACCGTGGGATTGTGACCGACTTGCATCCCTTCATCTGGGCTTTTTCATCCAGGTCCAGAAAGTGAAGGTTGATCGACATGGGTGTTTTCAGGTGCGACCATTTGATCCGTATAAACCCGTTCGCCTGCGGGTGGCACTGGCATGACCCTTCCCAAGTGCTTTGAGACCAAAGAACGCCTGAATGGTGATGATTTTGGTCTTGAGGATGATGATGAGCTGTTTTGCTACATCGGGCCGAAGCAGGTGACCGATCTGTTGAACATTGCGGCCGCAACCGGCGTGAACCTGAACGCGTTCGATATTGAGCAGCTGAAGACGGGCAAGCCCACCACCCTGGTCGGGTTCACATGGATCGTCGGCAATCGCTCGGTCAAGGACGACAACGGCGACCGTTTGTGCCCGGTCTGGTCGAAAAACAACATCCTGGGCGGCCTGTGGCAGGACGTTGAGGGCCTGATGTGGACCGACACGTCGGCCAACAACACGCCTTATGCGCAGGTCGAAGCGTATCTGGATGTCGTGCGCGCCGAAGATGACGGCGTTCACGTCATCACCTGCGTCGAAAACTGATCGGTGACGGCCGGGTCATACCCGGCCGCGCCTTGATCCCTGTTTGAAGGAGAAGCCAGATGGCTAAAGTCAATACAATGTCGGACCTGTTTCGCGATGCCCATGCGCTGGCGCCCAGCCCCGACCCCCTGAAAACCAAAGGCCGCTTGATGGTGGCCACCGGCACGGTGACCAACGCGGCAGATGACAGCAACCTGTCGAAATACCGCCTGATCGAATTGCCATCGGACTGCTATCTGCACGAAGACTGGACTTCGTCCCTATAACCGGACAGTTTGATTGTTGACCCTATGCGGCCATTTTCCAAGTCATATTGTTGAACGCCTGTTGGGGAGTATCCGAAACTCTGTGTATGAGGCTCAGCCCATGCAGTTGAAACGGGTCATTTGTTGAACCGTTCTGGGTATA
>DFBF01000087.1 GCA_002367285.1 Rhodobacteraceae bacterium UBA3087
CGCAGCGTCCAAATAAGGCCGCGCTACTTTAAAAATGATCGCGGCACGTGTCTGACACGAATGCCGCGATCTACTGATATTTCCTTCCCCCGTCCGCGACGCGAAATGCGCTGATACATGGCACATATCTGGCGCATTAAGGTTGTGATGAAACTGATCGACGAACACCTGGAAGAGGTCATTCTGGTTGCCCTGCTGGCATTGATGACGGCTCTGATTGGCGGGCAGATATTCATGCGTTATGTCATGCAGGCCTCACTGTCCTGGTCCGAAGAACTGGCGCGCTATTGCTTTATCTGGATGGCCTATATCTCGGTCAGCTATGCGGTGAAAAAGGACGTGCATATTTCCACGACGGCCTTTGTCACCATGCTGCCGCGGCGTGGGGTCATCGTGGCGCGGATACTGTCGCATCTGATTTTTGCGGGTTTTGCGTTTCTGGTGGTGTTCGAAGGCATTGCTTTGGTGCAGAAATTATTTGGATTTGGTCAGCGTTCATCTTCGCTGGGGCTGCTGATGGCTTATGTTTATCTGGCCCCGGTGGTTGGGTTCATGCTGGTTCTGTTCCGGCTTGCACAACGTATTCTTATTGAACTGTCGGCCCTAAAAGCACAGGGCACACAATGATATCTGCCCTGCTTTTCGGTATTTTCGCTTTGTTGCTGGTGCTTGGGGTTCCCATCGCCATTTCGCTTGGCGTGGCGTCAAGCGTGGTTCTGTTTACCAGTGGCAAGGTTTCCAGCAGCTTCATTCCCCAGGGGCTGGTCACCTCGATTGATTCCTTTCCGCTGATGGCGGTGCCGTTTTTCATTCTGGCCGGAGACCTGATGAGTCAGGGCGGCCTGTCGTCGCGTCTGCTGAATGTCGGCAAGGTGCTGTTCGGGCGTTATAATGCCGGGCTGGCGATCATTGCCGTGGCCACCTGCATGTTCTTTGGCGCAATTTCCGGTTCGGGTCCGGCGACGGTTGCGGCCGTGGGCAGTATCTTGCTGCCGGCCATGGCCAAGGATGGCTATCGTCCCGTGTTTTCCACCAGCCTTATTGCCTCGGCAGGTAGTCTTGGGGTGATCATCCCGCCCAGCATTCCGATGGTAATCTATGCGGCGTCAGCCAATGTATCGGTCACCGGCATGTTTCTGGCCGGAATCATACCGGGGGTGATCATCGGTCTGGCGCTGATGTCGTATGCCTGGATACAGGCGCGGCGCGAGGGTGTCGGCGCGGATGCAACCCGCTACACCCCGCGCGAGGCATGGGATGTGATCTGGGATGCCAAATGGGCGCTGATCGTGCCAGTAATCATTCTGGGGGGCATCTACGGCGGGATATTCACCCCGACCGAGGCCGCCGCCGTAGGGGTCATTTACGGGTTGAGCGTGGGGCTGTTTGTTTACCGTGAATTGCGCCTTGTCGATCTGTACCGGGTATTTGCCCAATCGGCGCTGACCACCGGGTCGGTGATGCTGATCGTCGGCTCCGCGACGATATTTGGCCGGGTACTGACCATTGAACGCATCCCGGTCATTTTGGCCGAGGCGATGGTTGACATGGTTAATTCGCCGCTGGCGCTGCTGATGCTGGTCAATCTGCTGTTGCTGGTGGTTGGCACGTTCATGGAAACGTTGGCGGCGATCATCATTCTGACCCCCATCCTGCTGCCGGTGGCCATGGCGATGGGCATTGATCCAACCCATTTTGGTATCGTGATGATCGTCAATCTGGGCATCGGCATGGTCACGCCGCCTTTGGGGATGAACCTGTTCATCGGTGCAAAGGTTGGCAATGTGCCGCTGGAACAGCTGATGCGCGGAGCGCTGCCTTTCGTTCTGGTGATGCTGGTGACACTGGCCCTTATTACGTACCTACCCGCGCTTTCGCTAGCGCTGCCCACTTGGGTGGCACGCTAGGTCAGCATGGCCCCGACAAAACAGGAGACAGACGTTGAAAAAGATCAAATGCGCCCTTATCGGGTCGGGCAATATCGGCACCGATCTGATTTACAAGATCCGCCGCAGCGAGGTTCTTGAACCAGTCTGGATGGTCGGAATCGACGCCGATTCTGAAGGCCTGAAACGGGCCCGCGACATGGGGCTGAAGACCACCGCCGAAGGCGTGGATGGATTGCTGCCGCATGTACAGGCAGACGATATCCAGATCGCATTTGATGCGACAAGCGCCTATGTTCACGCTGAAAACAGCCGCAAGCTGAACGCGCTTGGCGTGATGATGATTGACCTCACCCCGGCCGCGATCGGTCCGCTTTGCGTGCCGCCGGTCAACCTGCGCGAACATGCCGACAAGTTAGAGATGAACGTCAACATGATCTCTTGCGCGGGTCAGGCAACGATCCCGGTCATCAGCGCCGTTTCATCGGTGCAGCCTGTGGCCTACGCTGAAATCATCGCCAGCCTTTCCTCGAAATCGGTCGGGCCGGGCACCCGTGCAAATCTGGACGAATTCACCTATACCACGTCGAACGCATTGGTGAAGGTTGGCGGCGCGCGCACCGGCAAGGCACTGGCGGTCATCAACCCGGCCGAGCCGCCGATGATCATGCGCAACACGATCTATTGCGAAACCGACGACACGCCGGACCAGGCAGCGATCACCGCATCGGTACTGGCAATGATCACAGAGGTGCAGAAATACGTGCCCGGTTACCGGCTGGTAAACGGCCCGATCTTTGAGGGCAATCTGGTGTCGATCTTTATGGAGGTCGCCGGACTGGGTGACTACCTGCCCACCTATGCGGGCAATCTGGATATCATGACCGCCGCCGCAACCCGCACGGCTGAAATGTTCGCCAGCGAAATTCTGGCGGGTAAGCTGACCCTGAAACCGGTGGAGGCCGCATAATGGCAAAAAGTAAGCTCGAAGGCCGCAAGGTCACGTTTCATGACATGTGCCTGCGCGACGGCATGCATGCCAAGCGCGAACAGATCAGCGTTGATCAGATGGTCCAGGTCGCCACCGCCCTGGACCGCTCCAATGTGCCGATGTTGCAGGTGACCCACGGGGCCGGTCTGGGCGGCAATTCGATCCAGCACGGCAGGGCGCCCGCCACCAACGCCGAATATATCTCGGCGGTGGCCGAAAAGATGACGCAAGCCACGGTTTCAGTTCTGCTGATCCCCGGCCTTGGCACCATGGATGAACTGGACGAGGCCTATGCCGTCGGTGCCCGCAGCGTCCATGTCGCCACCCACAGCACCGAGGCAGACACCTCGCCCCAGCATATCGCCCACGCCAGAAAGCTTGGTATGGATACCACCGGCTTTTTGATGATGGCGCATCTAAATGATGCCGCCGGGCTGGTTGAACAGGGCAAGCTGATGGAAAGCTACGGCGCGCAGACAATCTATGTGACGGACAGCGCCGGATATATGCTGACCGATGACGTGACCGACGCCATCACCCGCTTGCGTGACGCGTTGAACCCAGAGACCGGGATCGGCTTTCACGGTCATCACAACCTTGGTCTTGGGGTTGCCAATTCGATTGCCGCCATCGCCGCTGGTGCCAGCCGGATTGACGCGTCGGTTGCCGGGCTTGGTGCCGGGGCGGGCAACGCGCCGCTAGAGGTTCTGGCGGCAGTTTGTGACCGTATGGGTATCGTATCAGGCGTGGATACATTTGCCCTAATGGATATGGCCGAAGATATCATCGTGCCACTGATGGATCACATGGTGCGGGTCGACCGCGAATCTCTGACGCTGGGCTTTGCCGGGGTTTATTCGACCTTTTTGCTACCTGCGAAACGCGCCTCGGCGCGGTTTGGCGTCCCGGCACGGGATATTCTGATCGAGCTGGGCAAGCAAAAGATGATCGGCGGTCAGGAAGACATGATCCAGGATACCGCCATGACCATGGCCCGTGAACGCGGCCTGCTTGATGCCGCAGAATAGTCGGCGGGAAAAGGGGCGAACAAAATGCAGAACACCACGGACACTGACGCCTTTGTGACCATGTTGCGGGACGTTCTGGCCCCACAGGATCTGCAGATTGGCACAGACATCCCGGCCACGGCCCTGCGCGACTGGAGTGGCGAACGGGGCGGTGTCCCGCTGGCGCTGGTGCAGCCGCGCTCGACCGCACAGGTATCTGCGGTGCTGGCTTTGTGCCATGCCCATGACCAGCCCGTCGTGCCGCAGGGCGGTATGACCGGGTTGGCCGGTGGGGCTGTGCCCAGCGCCGACGCGGTTCTTTTGTCGCTACGCAATATCGCCGGCGTCGAAGAATTGAACGAGGCGGCGGGACTGATGACCGTCGGCGCGGGAACCCCGCTGCAGGTGATACAAGAGGCG
>DFBF01000019.1 GCA_002367285.1 Rhodobacteraceae bacterium UBA3087
CCGACGATCGCGCCTTGGTGATCCTGGACGAAATCGGACGCGGCACGGCGGCCTATGACGGCCTGTCCATCGCCTGGGCCACGCTGGAACATCTGCACGAAACGAACCAATCCCGCGCCCTATTCGCCACACATTACCATGAGCTGACCCAACTGGCCGGCAAACTGCCCGGTGTCGACAACGCGACAATTGCGGTCAAAGAATGGGAAGGCGAGGTCATCTTCCTGCACGAGGTCCGCAAAGGCGCCGCCGACCGCAGTTACGGTGTGCAGGTTGCGAAACTGGCCGGCCTGCCCGACAGCGTCGTCGCCCGCGCGCGCGTGGTTCTGGAAGCGCTGGAGAAAGGCGAACGCGAAGGTGCGCAGCAAAAGGCGATCATCGACGACCTGCCCTTGTTCGCTGCCGCCCCGGCCCCCATGGCTACTCTGCCTGGACCCTCAAAAGCAGAAGAAACGCTTGCTGAGATCCATCCCGACGACCTGACGCCACGCGAGGCGTTGGATCTGATCTATAAGCTGAAGGGTTTGAGCAAAAGCTAAAGCTTTCGTGAAGAACCTGACTCATAGATTTGGCTCGAAGCGCTCGGACCCAATGAATGTTATAGACGTTTCGAAACCAACTTGCTTTTCAAGTTTATGTCGAAGCATTTTAAGAAAAACCCGGGCGCATGACCCGGGTTTTCGATATCACTTCGGCGTAGATGACACGCCAACCTGCGCCGGACGCAGCAAACGGTCATGCAACATGAACCCTTCGGCTGTCACCTGAATGATATCGCCAGATTTGGTGCCGGGCAGAGGCGCCTCGAACATCGCCTGATGATACTCGGGATCGAACTTGTCACCTACTTCCGGCGACACGATGCGAATGCCGTGTTTCTCAAAAATGTTCAAAAGCTCGCGCATGGTCAGCTCGATGCCTTCGATCAACGCCTTGGACGCTTCACGCTGCTCTTCGGAAATCGTTTCCATCGCGCGTTTCATGTTGTCAAACACCGGCAACATATCGCGGGCCAACTTTGATCCGCCATACTGCTCCGCCTCGCGACGATCCCGTTCGCCCCGCTTGCGCGAGTTTTCGGCATCTGCCAGCGCCCGCATGAACCGGTCGCGCATATCATCACGCTCGGCGCGCAGCTGTTCAACCTCTTCTACGGCTTCTATATCCGTCGGTTCGGGTGCACCCTGCGAGGCTTCATTCTGTTCGGCCATCAGTTCTTCGATTGCCGCTTCCACATCTATATTGTTCTTCGCGTCCGTCATCTTCTCTACCTTTACCCGCGTCCGGCAATCAGTTTCCCGACCAGCTGCGCCGTGTAATCCACGATGGGCACAATCCGCCCATAGTTCAGCCGCGTCGGACCAATTACGCCCACGGCGCCAATGATCTTACGGTCAGCGTTCATATAGGGGGAAACCACCAGAGAGGAACCCGAAAGTGAAAAAAGTTTGTTCTCAGAGCCAATAAAAATGCGCACACCGTCGCCTTCTTCGGCCAATTCCAGAAAATCAGCGATGTCGCGCTTGCGCTCGAGGTCGTCAAACAGGGATCGGATGCGATCCAAATCGGCCTCACCAGCCGCGTCCAACAGATTCGACCGCCCCCGAACGATCAACCGCTCATAGGGCTGGCCCTCGTTCTCCCACAGGGCCGCGCCACTTTCGACCAGCTCGGCGGCCAGCGTGTCCAACTCCTGCCGCCGGGTCTTGATTTCGGTGACCATGACACGGCGCAACTCGCCAATCGTGCGCCCCTCGGCCAGCGAGTTCAGGAAATTCGCTGCCTCGCGCAAACTGCTGGGCGTCTGCCCTGGCGGCGGCGTGAACACGCGGTTTTCCACGTGACCATCGGCGAAAACCAACACGACCAACGCACGATCGTGGCCCAGAGATACAAATTCGATGTGCTTTATCGGCGCTTCGTGCTTGGGCGTCAAAACCAGAGATGCGCCCGCCGTGATGCCCGACAACGCCGCGCCGACACGGTCCAGCATATTGCCGACATCTGGGTTGTTCGTGCCCAGTGTCGCGTCGATCTTTTCACGGTCCGACCCGTCCAGCTCGCTGACCTCCAGCAACCCATCAACGAACATGCGAAGCCCTTGTTCGGTCGGCACACGCCCCGCCGACACATGCGGGCTGTCCAGCAATCCCATGTGTTCCAGGTCCTGCATCACATTGCGGATCGTCGCCGCGGACACCTTTTCCGTCAGGCTGCGTGTCAGGGTTCGCGACCCCACCGGCTCGCCCGTCTCCAAATACCCTTCGACCAAACGGCGAAACACCTCGCGCGATCGCGTGTTCATTTCATCCAACAGCTTAGGTGCATCCGCCATGTTAAAACCTTGCCTTTTTGCGGGGCCTGTGTGACTCAGCCACAAACATAGCTCAAAGAGGTAAGCCATGCGCCCGTCCGGTCGGAAGATAGATGAAATGCGCCCGATTTCAATCGAAGTCGATGTCACGAAACACGCCGAAGGGTCCTGCATGATCAAAGTGGGCGATACGCACGTTCTGTGCACCGCCACCTTGGAGCCCCGCGTGCCGCCGTTTTTGCGCAATTCCGGCAAGGGTTGGGTTACCGCCGAATACGGCATGCTGCCCCGTTCGACCACCTCGCGCATGCGTCGCGAAGCCACCGCTGGCAAACAAGGTGGTCGCACCGTTGAAATCCAGCGCCTGATCGGCCGCACCCTGCGCGCGGGCGTTGATTTTCAGGCGCTCGGCGAACGTCAGATCACCATCGACTGTGATGTGATCCAGGCCGATGGCGGCACGCGTTGTGCGGCAATCACCGGTGGCTGGGTCGCGCTGCGCCTTGCCGTGAACAAGCTGATCAAGGTCGGGGACGTGACGATGGACCCGCTTCTGGACAATGTCGCTGCTGTGTCCTGCGGCATCTATGCCGGTCAGACCGTGTTGGATCTGGACTATCCTGAGGATTCCGAAGCCGGCGTTGACGGCAACTTCGTCATGACCGGGTCGGGCAAATTGATCGAAATTCAAATGGCCGCCGAAGGGTCCACCTTCACCCGTGATCAGATGAACAGCCTGATGGATCTGGCCGACAAAGGCGTCGCCGAACTGGTCGCCCTGCAAAACGCGGCCTGTGCGTGATGCGCAAGTTCACTGGCGAAAAACTGGTCATTGCCTCGCATAACGCAGGCAAGATCCGCGAGATCGGCGCGCTGCTGGACCCCTTCGGTGTCACCGTCATCTCGGCCGGTGAACTGGGTTTTGACGAACCCGAGGAAACCGAAGACACCTTCGCCGGAAATGCCCGCATCAAGGCGCATTTCGCGGCGAAGGCCTCGGGCTTGCCCGCGCTTTCGGACGACAGCGGCATCACAGTCGACGCGCTGGATGGCGCGCCCGGCGTCTATACCGCCGATTGGGCCGAGACCCCGCAGGGCCGCAATTTTCCCATGGCCATGACCAAGGTCTGGACATTGTTGGAGGAAAAGAACGCCCCCAAACCGCGCACCGCTGCTTTCAACGCAACGCTGTGTTTGGCTTGGCCCGACGGTCACGATGAAGTTTTCGAAGGCCGCGTCGATGGTCACGTTTCCTGGCCCATGCGCGGTGAACAGGGCTTCGGCTTTGACCCCATTTTCGTGCCCAACGGGTTCTCCGAAACCTTCGGTGAAATGGACCCGACCCAAAAACATGCGATGAGCCACCGCGCCAACGCTTTCGCAAAGCTCGTGGCAGGCTGCTTTGCTTGAGAACTGGCAAGAGGCCGGGTTCGGCCTCTACCTGCACTGGCCCTTTTGCGCGGCCAAATGCCCCTATTGTGACTTCAACAGCCACGTGTCGAAATCCATTGATCACGACGCTTGGCAGGCCGCTTATCTGTCCCAAATCGACCAATACGCCGAACAAACCCCTGGCAGGGTGCTGGACAGCATCTATTTCGGCGGCGGCACCCCCAGCCTGATGCGTCCCGCGACCGTCGGCGCAATCCTGGACCGAATTTCCCATCACTGGACACTAGCCAATGACGTCGAAATCACGCTTGAGGCAAACCCGACGTCGATCGAGGCCGCGAATTTTGCCGGATACCGTGCCGCCGGGGTCGAGCGTGTTTCGATCGGTGTGCAGGCTCTAAACGACACCGACCTGCGAAAACTTGGCCGAATGCATACAGTGGCGGAGGCAAAGCAGGCTCTAACACTGGCCAAATCGACGTTTTCGCGTGTCAATTTTGACCTGATCTATTCCCGCCAGGATCAATCTCTTGACGACTGGCGGACTGAATTAACCCAAGCTCTGGCGTTGGAGCCGGACCACTTGTCGCTCTATCAACTAACAATCGAACCAGGGACCGCGTTTGGCGATCGATTTACCGCCGGTGGGCTTCACGGCCTGCCCGGCGAAGATCTGGCGGTTGATCAATACTTCCTGACTCAAGAGCTTTGCGAAGCTGCCGGGCTTCCGGCATATGAAGTCTCTAATCATGCCAAAACTGGCCAAGAATCGCGCCATAACATGGTCTATTGGCGTGCGGGCGATTGGATCGGCATCGGTCCCGGCGCACATGGGCGCCTGACTCTGGACAGTTCACGTGTTGGCACAGAAACAGCCCTCAACCCGCAGAAATGGCTGGATAATCCGGGTGAATCCCTTCGCGAGGCGATCCCTCTGAGCGAGCAGGCCATAGAATACCTGCTCATGGGCCTTCGCCTGCACGAGGGGGTCGATTTAGAGCGGCTGAAAACACGCTTTGGGCTGGAGCTTAATACTAATAAAATCAAGGGCTTGCTTGAAATGTCCCTGATCGAACTGGACGGGCACACCTTGCGGACCTCGCGCGAAGGGCGCCCTGTTCTGAACGCCATTCTACGCGAATTGATGCCGGACTAAACGCTCAGCTTGCCACAAAGATCATCCA
>DFBF01000079.1:0-592 GCA_002367285.1 Rhodobacteraceae bacterium UBA3087
AGTTCTTCACCAACTGGTGCGCTTATTTCAGCGTCATCAGATAGGCGATTACATCTTCGATTTCCTGAGCGGCCAGCAACGGCTGAACTTCGCCCTCATGTGCTTTGCCGGTATAGGCCTTGCCCAAACGCGTGAAGCCCGATGTCCGATAGAAGGCCGGCATGACCGTGTCCTCGAACGTCATCTTGGCATTCACCAGAAGCCCGCGCAGTTCGCCTTCGGTCCAACGATCGCCGGCCCCGTCCAACAGCGGCCCCACATCACCCTGGAATGGCACATCGGCCAAATCCGAGATTTCGTGACAGGCGACGCAGTTGCCCATGCTCTTGGTCGATGCGATCTTCGCACCTTCCGTCGCATTGCCCGGCGCACCAGTCAGTGATTGTTCAATCGTCCCTTCGTTCCAGACGACATTGTCAGGCGCCACCGTTTCGGCGTGCGCCATACCCAGTCCTGCAACCAGAACTGCAAGCGTGATCGTTGTCCGCTTCATGTTACCTCCCATGGCATTGTTTTGTTAAATTACCGACGCCGCGCAACTTTCGCAACATCAAATTCTGATTTTTGAATTAATCATGCGCATCACCGCAAA
>DFBF01000079.1:647-3681 GCA_002367285.1 Rhodobacteraceae bacterium UBA3087
CCCTCTTCGACCACCCAGTTCAGCAAATTGCGCGTGGTGTGGAAGCCGAAAGCACCCGGCATTTGCACCACTGCGGCAGTTTGCGCCGTTGCGTTTTCGTCAACCTGCGGCGGGAAGAACATGAAGGTCGGGGTGAACATGATTCCCCACTTCATCGCCGCCTTGCGTTCGCTCAACGTCTCGCCGTCGAAATCCGTCACCTCGACATCGCCAAACAGGTTCATCTGCACGACGAAATAGTGTTCTTCCAGCAGCGTGATGATTTCCGGGCGGATCAACACCTCTCCGTGCATCTTGGAGCAATAGATACAGCCGCGCTGTTCCCAGATCAGCAGCAGCCGCTTGCCCTCGGCGTTCGCCTCTGCCAGATCCTCGCGCAGATCCTTGAACGTGTCGCGCATCCAGGCAGCCTTGTGCAGCCCGTCATCGCCCAGTTCGGTGGCACTGGCCGGGGATGCCAGCATCAAGGCCGCAATCAAGGCCGTGAAAAGAACCGTCAGAAATCGCATCGTATCCTCCTTCTTCAGCCCACGGACGACAGGCCCGGGAACCATTCGATCATGAATTGTGCGATCAGATTGACGCCATTCGTGGCGATCAACACCGCAAACAGAATCAACATCGCACCCATCGCCTTTTCGACGTAAGGCAAATATTTTCGGTTGCGCCCCATCCAGCGCAGGAACGGCTTAGCAAACAGCGCGGCTATGATGAACGGCGCGGTCATCGACAGGCCATAGACCATCAGCAACAACGCACCCTGGCCGATGTCACCCATGCCACTGGCGATCATCAGAATCGACGCCAGCGCCGGACCGACGCAAGGCGTCCAGCCAAAGCCAAACGCCAAGCCCATGACATAGGCACCCAGAATCGTCGTGGGTTCCGCTTTGCTTTCCAGCCGTGCCTCGCGATACAGCAACCCGATGCGAATCACGCCCAGGAAATGCAAGCCAAACACAAACAGAATGCCCGCACCGACATAGCCAAGCACTTGTTTATACTGGGCAAAGGTCTGGCCCAAGGCGGTTGCCCCCATGCCCAGCAGCATGAAGATCGTCGTCACCCCAAAGGCGAACATGATCGCCGAAATCACCAGACGCCGCTGGGCGCCGGGGGCTATATCGCCATCATCCTGAAGTTCCGACATGGAAATCCCGGCCATATAGCACAGGTAAAACGGCACCATCGGCAGGATGCAGGGGGTGAAGAAACTGAGCAGCCCGGCCAACGCCGCGCCCGCGAATGAAATATCCAGCATGGGACCCATCTTGATCATTGAACATATTCAGTTATTATTATTCGTAAGCCCCGGTCAATAGAATTGGTGATTCAAATGAATGTTCTGCGTGTCCTTGCAACCTCTGTTTTGGTTGTATTGACCTCCCTGCCCGCGCTTGCGGCTGAATTGGTGGCCGAATTGGTGATGGTCGAGGAGCCGGGCTGTGTCTGGTGTGCCCAGTGGAACGCGCAGCTGGCGCCAATCTATCCGAAAACGCCCGAGGGGCAGTTCGCCCCCCTGCGCCGGGTCGAACTCCGCGACACGCGCAAGGGCACGACCGGCATCACATTCGCCCGCCCCGTGCTGTTCACGCCGACCTTCGTGCTGATCGAAGACGGGGTCGAACTGGGGCGCATCGAAGGCTATCCAGGCGAAGATTTCTTCTGGGGTCTGCTGGGCCAGATGCTGACCGACAAAACCGCCTTTCAGGGGGGGCAGGGATAAAGTCTCATCTGCGCAAACGTGCATGGGACAAGGTTGCAATCATGGGCCGAAACGGCGTATTGGGGGCGAAATCGAGCGTGACGAGCGAAAAGGACGATGAAATGGCCCTGCCGGTGATCCGTGAAGACATGGCGCCTGAGGAACTGGACAAGATGATGTCCAGCGCTTGTGATGCATCCAACCTGCTCAAAGCGATCAGCCACGAGGGCCGTCTGATGATCCTGTGTCACCTTGTGACCGGCGAAAAATCGGTGACCGAGCTTGAGGACCTGCTGCATGCCCGTCAGGCCGCCGTGTCCCAGCAATTGGCCCGTCTGCGGCTTGAAGGCCTGGTCACACCGCGTCGTGAAGGCAAGACGATCTTCTACTCCTTGACCGATGATCGCCCCCGGCGCATCCTCGAGGTGATCTACGATATGTTCTGCACCGTGGATACAACGCCCCGGGCAAAAGCGGCCGAATAAGGCCACGGCTCCCGGTGAGCCGGGAGGGAAATGCATGTTCGACTGGATATCTGACGCCAGCCTGGCGGCCTTTGTGGGGCTGTTTGGGGGCATCCTGCTGGGCCTTGCGGCGCGGCTGGGCCGGTTTTGTACGCTGGGCGCAATCGAAGACATGCTGTACGCCGGGTCGACCCTGCGCATCCGTATGTGGGGCATTGCCATTGGCACTGCAGTGGTGGGCAGCTTTGCCCTGATCGGCTGGGGTGTTCTGGGGGCCGAAGACGCTGCCTATCTCCGTTTGCAATGGAATCCGCTTGCCTCGATCATCGGTGGTGCGCTGTTCGGCTATGGCATGGCCCTGTCGGGCAACTGTGGTTATGGCGCCCTGGCCCGTCTGGGCGGCGGCGATCTGCGCGCCTTCGTGATCGTGCTGGTGATGGGCGTGTCGGCCTATGTCGCCATTTCCGGCCCGCTGGCCGCCCTGCGCATCACGTTGTTTCCCGAAACCCTGGTCGACGGGGGCCCCCTGCCCGGCATTGCCCATACAATCGGCGCCTGGACTGGCCTGTCGGTGCCCGCTCTGGGCATCGTGATCGGGCTTGTGATCTTTGCCGCCATGTTCACATCATCCGAGCTGCGCCGGTCCCATACCGAAGTCTTCTGGGCGATGATCGCAGGCCTCGCGGTCGTATCGGGCTGGGCTGGCACGGCGGTCATTCTGAACCACGGGTTTTCGGCTATCCATTTGGAAAGTCACACCTATTCCGCGCCTTTGGGGGACATGATCATCTATCTCATGACCTCATCGGGCAACAATCTGAACTTCGGCGTCGGGTCCGTAGCCGGTGTGCTGATCGGCGCCTTC
>DFBF01000225.1 GCA_002367285.1 Rhodobacteraceae bacterium UBA3087
TTTGATCCGCGTCTCCCATGCCGAATTTCGCCTTCAGGAACCGCTCGAATGACAGCTTCTGCATCGCCGGGCCAAGGTGTATCGTCTGCCAGTAAAGCCACTGATCCACCGTTGCGCGGGCCTTTGGGTCTTCGGGGTAAAGACCGCGCTCGGGTTTCTTGCTGGCCAGATAGGAGTTGATAGCGCGTGATTCCCAGATCACGAAATCGCCATCCTTCAGCACCGGCACCTTGGCATTGGGGTTCATCGACAGGAATTCATCGCTGCGATTGTCACCGCCGCGTATGTCGACCTCGATGATCTCAAGGTCGATCCCCAGTTCCAGCGCAACCGCGCGCACCCGAAGGGCGTTTGGCGAGAAATTGGCGTTGTAGAGTTTCATCATGGTTTCCTTAGTGCGCCGGTGGCGTCAACAGGGCCGCCTTGTTGGCAATCAGGAAATCACGGACCGACTGTCCGGCCTGTCCGGTCAGTTTTTCCAGATCACCCGTTGCAACACTCAGATAGTCCTTGGCCATCGCCTCGTCGAAGGACGCAAAAACCTTTGCCATGAACTCTGGCAAACCAGCGCCGATCATGGCCTGAACCAGATCGTCGGTTGAGATCGGGATATAGGGAACGTCCTTGCCCGAGATTTCCGACAGGATGGCCGCGATGTCACCTTGGGAAAGCGCCGCGGGGCCGGTGATGTCCAGGACGCTTGAACCGGTTTCCTGCATCAGGGCCGCGGCGGCGGCGCGGGCGCAATCGGCGCGGGTGACATAGCCGGTTGTACCCTCGGCAGCAGCGGCAAAATGTTGGCCCATACCGATGCTTTGCCCACCCCCCATCAACACCAGATCGGTGTAAAGATTGTTGCGCAGGATGGTATAGCTGGCATTGGTGTCCTTGATCAGCGCTTCGGTGTGGCTGTGATCTTTGGAGAACGTGATCGGGCTTTCCTCAACCGGGTTCGTCAGCGAGGTATAAACGATATGCGAGATCCCTTCCTTCGTTGCGGCTGCGACGGCGTTTTTATGCGCTTCCAGTCGCTTGCCTGGTTCCAGATCGTCGGTTGAAATGATCAGCAGGCGCTTGCCACCGGCAAAAGCCGCGCTCAGCGATGCGGGGTCGTTGAAATCACCCTTGCGGGCCTCGACGCCCTTGTCAGCCAGATCGGCCAGCTTTTCCGGCGAACGCGAAACGGCGATGATCGGGCTGGCGCCGGCCGCAATCAGATTGTCGATGACCTGTCGGCCAAGTTGGCCGGATGCACCGGTGACGATGAAAGGGCCGTTTTGAATGGTTGTCATTGGGTTTCCCTGAATATTGGTGTTGGATTTGATTGTCTGAAAGTTTGATGGAATTCAGCCGAAGGTAAACGCGCTTTCGACTGCTCCGAGCACGTGATCCTCCAGCGTTTTCACACCTTTGTCGGCAAGGGCTGCCCCCGCGACCACATGCAGCGGAATCAGATGTTCCTCGCGCGGGTTTGCATCGCGGGCACCGGGGGCGGCGGCCCATTGTGCCAGCATCTGATCACGCTCTGCCGGATCGGGGCGGGTGGCCGCATCGCTTAGCCAGCGGTCAAATTCCTGCCCGTTCACGTTATCGTTGGCGCCACCCTGCATCGCACGCATCATTTTTTGCATGTTATGATAGGTATTGCCCGAACCGATGATCAGAACACCTTCGTCGCGCAACGGTGCCAGTGCCCGCCCGACCGCCAGATGAGCAGCGGGGTCAAGATCGCCGCGCAGACTCAGCTGTACACAGGGAATGGCGGCCTGCGGAAAGGCCACCTTTAGCGGAATGAACACGCCGTGATCGTAACCGCGCACCTCATCAACGGGGCAGGGGAACCCGGCCGCCTCGACCAGCGCCTGCACCCTGTCGGACAACGCCGGATCGCCGGGCGCAGGCCAGGTCAGTTCGTAGGTGTGGGGCGGAAACCCGCCATAATCGAACAACAGTGGTGGAGCCGGGTTTTTCTGCACCGTGAACTGCTGTTCTTCCCAATGGCCTGAAATTACCAGCAACGCTTTGGGAGCTTCCGGCAATGATGTCGGTACATCTGCAAGGAACTCGCGGTGCCGGTCCCAGGTTTCGGGCGGGTTCCAGTCCATAAAAAAACATGGACCGCCACCGTGTGGAATGAACATCGTCGGCATTCGGGTCATGTCCCGTATCCTTTCGTTTTATTGCGGGCGACGCCTTACGCCCCAGCCCGCGCTTGTTTGCCTTGGAGTTCGGTTACGCCGCGCGATTCAGTAAATCATCGTAGGGCGATTTCTTTTCGCGAACCCTGTTTTGCGTCAGGAACGATACGATCTTCAGGATGGCCGGCGGCCATATTATGTAAGTTGGAAACGTCAACACGCCCTCATACATTCCCGCAACCATGTCATGCGCGGTGATGTAAAATGTCGCCCTGCCCAGATAGACCAACGCAACCAGTCCGGTTGCAGCCCAGTAGGCAATTTTCACAGATTTGCCGCTCATTTGGACGTCGCTTCTTTTGATCGAATTTCCCGGGCATTCTTCCTAACGGCTCACCTTTGCCAGGTTTTGCTTTTCGCTCTAGTATTATAAAGCGTCTTAGTTTTTAAAGGGAAGTAGGCACAAAAAGGTAACTACCCTTGGAGACCTCGAAATGAAACAGAAAACACCGCCCGCATGTCCCATGGATTCCATTCTGCGTCTGCTGATGGGGCCGTGGACAACTTATATTCTTTGGGTTCTAAACGATATTGGGCCACAGCGGTTTGGGGCGCTGAAACGGGCAGTGCCGGGAATTTCAACCCGTGTGCTGACAGAGCGGTTGCGAATGTTGCAGGCGGCCGGAGTGATCTGGCGCGATCAGACTCAAACGATCCCACCCGCGGTTACCTATGGTCTGACTGAGCGAGGCGACGATCTGCGCCAAGTGCTCGAATCCTTAGGTGAAATCGCGCAACGGTGGCAATCCGAAGGG
>DFBF01000027.1:0-1714 GCA_002367285.1 Rhodobacteraceae bacterium UBA3087
GCGATATGTCGTGCACGATGCAGGACATGATGCAGGACAAGATTTCGATCCACTAAACCTTATACATACGCCAGTTTGGTGATCCTGCGGGCGTCCTCGGCGCTGCCCGTGTTCACGGTGGTGGCCGGTTCGACCAACAGCACCTCGCATGTTCCGTCCAGCGCGACAGGGCAGTGTTCGACGCCATGCGGCACGATGATGAATTCGCCTTCGTTGACGATCTCGTCGCGGTCGCGAAACCGCATCATCAGCCTGCCCCGGTGGACCAGAAACATCTCGTCCTCGACCTCGTGATGGTGCCAGACGAATTCACCTTCCAGCTTGACCAGCTTGATCATCATGTTGTTGACCTGACCGGCGATGCGCGGGCTCCAGGTTTCGCTGAAGCTGGCAAAGGATTGGTCCAGGTTGCGCGGCGCGTTGGGCGACAGGTGCTTGTTCACCCCGGCCACGTCACGTTGGATCGTGCGCAGCTGGGTTTCCAGTTCGGGGCTGTCGGCGGGGTAATCTCCGTCCAGGGCGGCGGTGCCGATGGTGAACCCGGCCGCACCGGACCGGCGCACGATTTCGATCCGTTCGCGGCTGCCGATTGACCCTGCCATGATCACCGGTTTGTCGACGGCGGCACAGACGGCGGCCATCAGCCCGGTGACATTTTCCGCCGAGCGATAGGCCAACAGGTCCAGCCCGTGCACCCCGTCCCGTGCGGCCAGGGCCTGGGCGCTGGCGACGATGTCGTCGATTGATCCGGCCAACACGCTGGGATGACCTTCGATCCTTCCGGGGAACGGGTAATACTGGATGCCCGCCCCCGCCAACACCGGCAGGACCGCGTCCACATTCGTGCCGCCCAACAGGATGTCGACCCCGATGTCCACCGCAGCCTTGGCCGAGGCGACTTCGCTGTCGCGATCCAAGGACACGACTTCTAGATAGCTGGTGGCGCCCCCGGCCCGGATTGCCGCGTTCAGCTGTTTCAGCCGCGCAAACGGCAGGCCCACATCCTTGAACCCGATGTGATGCACCCCCGCCGCCAGCGCGGTTTTCAGGTGCTGCTCAGCGTCCTGAACCGTCTTGTCGTTGCGGGTGAGCATAAAGATGAAACGCAGGCCCATCAGGCAATTCCTTTTTGGTGGCGGGCTCAGACACCTCTGCGCCCCTGCTCTGCGACCCCGAATTGGCATCGGAATCAGCCCCTGACCCTGGTGTCGCATGGCCCGAGTATCAAATCATCTCAGGATCGGGGCAAGGGGCCGCTCGGGGCCCGGCAGCTCAGGCGTGATCATATTCGGTTTACCCTGCCCCGCATGGCCACATTTGCGCCACATTTCCGCCCCTGATTAACCCCGTTTCATGCGCAGGCTGGTCCCTGTCCCCCGGTCAAGAGGGGTGTATGAGACAGGTTTATCAGTGAACCCGGCCCGTTTGCCGGACAGACCAGGAGCAGGCAGATGGCTTCCTTTGACGCCCCCAAGACCCCGGCCCCCGCGCCAAAACACCCACGCTATGTACGCGCCGACAAACCGGTGCATGCGAAGCCCATGGGCAGCACCACACCCGACAAATCCACCAAGCCAGAGCCAAAAGAGGCGCCTGTGGTATTCTCGGACTGGGCCAGCATTTGAACCTGGGCTAGGCTGGCCGCATGACTGACCCAATCTCCAGCATTCGAAACCTTGGCCCGGCCTTGGACGCGGCTTTTGCGCGGGCGGGC
>DFBF01000027.1:1776-4352 GCA_002367285.1 Rhodobacteraceae bacterium UBA3087
TACTACGTGTTGGTCATGGGGCTTCAGGGTCGCCCCTGGAACGATTGCAAGGGCCAGGAAAAGGCCGCATTGCGCAAGGTATTTGACGGCTTGAAGGCCACCCATCGCCCGGCCCCGCCCGATCCCATGGACGAGATGGAACAGATCCTGGATCGGATCGGCATCATTGACGTAAAATGATCCTGGCCAGTTGCGCGTCTGCCCCGGCGCTGTAAAACTGACGCCTAAAACAGGGACAAGACGGGGGGCAATCATTACAAATCAATGGGTTATCATCGCGGGCGGCGGGATTGGCGGCTTATCCCTGGCGCTGACGCTGCATCAGATCGGCATGCCTTTTTTGCTGTACGAGGCCGTTTCAGAACTGCGCCCCTTGGGGGTGGGCATCAACATCCAACCCAACGCGGTGCGCGAATTGCTGGACATGGGGATCAGCGCCGAAGACCTGAATGCAGTGGGCGTTCCGGTGCGCGAATGGGCGTTGGTTGGTCAGAATGGGCATCAGATCTATGCCGAGCCGCGCGGCACATTTGCCGGCTATGACTGGCCGCAATACGCGGTCCATCGCGGTGAATTCCAGATGCTGCTGTATCGTCATCTGTGTGCTGTTGCCGGGGCGGATGCCGTTCAACTGGGCCACCGCGTCACGGGCTATGAGACGCATGCGGGCGGTGTCACCGCGCTGATTGAGCGCACGGATGGCTGCGTGATCCGCGACGACGCGAGCCTGCTGATCGCGGCTGGTGGCATCCATTCCGCCCTGCGCGCCCAGATGCACCCCGACCAGCTGCCGATCCACTGGGGCGGCGCGATCATGTGGCGTGGCACGACACAGGCGAAACCGATCCGCACGGGGTCATCCTTCGTCGGGTTGGGCACGCATCGCCACCGTATGGTGATCTATCCGATCTCGCCGCCTGATCCCGACACGGGGCTGGCCACGATCAATTGGATCGCCGAGGTCACCGTCGATGACCTGGACGCGCGCGACCAGATCGGGTGGCTCCGGCAGGTCGAAACCTCTGAATTCGCGCACCATTTCGCCGATTGGCAATACGATTGGCTGGATGTGCCCGCATTGATTGACGGGGCCAGCGTGGCCTATGAAAACCCAATGATCGACCGCGACCCGGTCGACACCTGGCGCGACGGGCCAGTCGTTTTGATGGGGGACGCGGCACATGCGATGTATCCAACGGGGTCAAATGGCGCAAGCCAAGCCATCATTGACGCGCGCGTTTTGGGCCAGTGCCTGTTGGCCCATGGTGTGACGCCAGACGCGCTGGCCGCCTATGACGCCCAGCTGTGCGCGCCGCTTTCATGGCGACCTATAAGTCCGCCGCCGGGTTCGCCATGGACACGCTGAACGCCGCGCCGCGCATGATTGAAGCGGAGGCGACGGTCACGCTGGAGTGACGTCCAAAGGGGAGTGCGCAGACCTCTGTCTGTGATGCCCCTGACAGGCCCGTCTTCTATTGGGAACGGAACACAGATCAGATGCGCGGTGCAGGCATCAGGCCGTCACCGCGCTTGACTGCATAATCTCAAACGAGATCGCCGCGCTTGCCAGAGAAATCGGTTCAATACCGGCGGTTCCGATCAGCTCACCGCGCACCAGAATCTGGACTTCGCCGGTCATCGTGTCCACCTGAAGCTGCACATCGCTGTCCGTCAGCGCGGGATCGACCCCGTCATCCAGAATGATCAGGCTATCTTCGCTTGGATTGAACCCATTGATGCGCAGGCCCTCACCGTTTTCTGACAGGATCAGCGTATCACTGCCCTCATCACCAGACAGGGTCGCGCCGTCGGCGCCATAGAGAACATCGTCACCCTCGCCACCGCCAAGCACATCATCATCATTGCCATAGAGCGTGTCATTTCCCAGTCCACCCACTAGGGTGTCAGTGCCGGAGCCACCGTCCAGAATGTCATCGCCCGTGCCCCCAAGCAGCCAGTCATCGCCCTCTTCACCCTTGAGAATATCATGCCCCTGGCCACCATAGAGCGTGTCGTTCCCTTCGTCCCCAAGCATCACGTCACTGCCACTGTTGCCCGACAGAATATCATTGCCGTGACCGCCATGCAGGAAATCTGCATCTTCGCCGCCATACAGGATGTCATGGCCCTGGCCGCCATAAAGGGTATCGCGCCCCTCTTTGCCATCCAGAATGTCGCTGCGTTCGTTGCCCACAAGCAGATCATCCCCGGCCCCACCGTTCAGATAATCCCACTCGGTACCGCCCTCCAGAACGTCATCCCCCGCGCCGCCAAAGACCTGATCGTCGCCAGCCTGACCTTCCAGGGTGTCATCACCGCTGTTGCCAGCCAGCACATCCATTCCACTACCGCCAAAGACCTGATCGTCGCCCGCCCCGGCGTTGACGGTATCATCGCCAGCCATGACCGCGATCATATCGTTTCCATCGGTTCCGGCGATTTCATCATCCCCTTCGGTGCCTTTAGTCACCTCAGGATCATTGTCATCCAACAGGAAACCCAGCCCAAGCAGTGGGACCAGCAGCAGCACAAGAAATTCCATGAACACAATCCTTTGAAAAAGAGTCCGCGCTTTG
>DFBF01000027.1:4387-4553 GCA_002367285.1 Rhodobacteraceae bacterium UBA3087
TCCGCGCGAAGACCCAACAAAAAAAGGTATAATTAGGCAGGAGGCAAGGGTCAAGGCGCCAGGATGGTCCTGGGGGAAAACACCAGAAAACAAACCGTTTCCGATTTGGGCCCACCTGATTTTCATACCGTCGGGGGCGGGAAAGACAAAGGGCCGCGCAGTTTCC
>DFBF01000001.1 GCA_002367285.1 Rhodobacteraceae bacterium UBA3087
CCGATATTGGCGATCTGCAACAACATGACATCATCAATGTGGTGGGGATCGACCCCAACGGGCAATGGGCGGAAATCCGGTATCGCGGGCGAGAAGGCTGGGTGTCCACGCGATACCTGCGCCAACCCATGCGCGGCGATGGCAGCTCGATCCTGACCGGGCCGCATGTGGTGACGGGCATCAAGGCGGGCGACCCTGACGGCGGCTTGGTGGTGCGCAACGGCGACGGCACGTCATTTGCGCGCCTTGGCGTGTTGCGTAACAACACCGAGGTCCACGTGATCCAACGATCACGCGACAAGACATGGGCGATGATCAGCTATGGGTCTGGTGTCGGCTGGGTCAGCGCGGCCTATCTGAATACGCTGGATCGGGTCTCGCAGCCCACACCGCAGCCCATGCCATCCTCTAACCCGCAGACCGCGCCGGATGGCGGCAGCTTGCCGGGGACCTTTACCGTTTCCGGCGTGGCGGCCAATGACGTCTTGTGGGTGCGTGATCGGGCCCAGGCCAGTGGCGCCAAGATCACCAGTCTGGCACCGGGCAGCACCGTGCGCGTGTTGGGCATGGCCACGGCCACCTGGGCCCAGGTCAGCGTGAATGGCATGACCGGTTTCGTGAACGCCCGGTTCCTGACCCGCCGTTGGGGCAGTAGTGGCACCGTGCCCCAGAACGGGTTCCGTCTGGACATCACCTGTCAGGGGACCGAGCCGTTTTGGACCCTGGGCATCGCGGCGGATCGCACCGTGACCTATACCTCGCTGATCAACGGCCAGGCCCCCCTGACGGCCCTGAACCAAACCGCGCCATCTGCGGGCGGCGGGTATCCTTATACTTTCGGCGCGCCCCCCTATTCCGGCGTGATTTCACAGGGGGCCTGTTCGGATGGCATGTCCTCGAACGCCTATTCAATGTCGATCACGTTGAACAAACCTTCGCAGGGCGGCGGGATCGAAACCGTCTATGGCTGCTGCAACGTGAACTGAACGCAAAAGCCTTGATCCCCTTGGCCAACGGGCCTATACCGCGCGGGTCCGGGGCCCTTATGGGTCAATCGGATTCGTTTGATGTGCCAAGACGCCCGGATTTCTTCATCCGGCACGGGGCGCGGACAACGGGACGACAAGAAACGACGACCTGTTCCTCTGGCGGGCGCATTTGCGGCCCCGGTGAAGACCAAGAGTTCTGAGGCGGCATCATCTTCGCGGATCAACCGTGAGCATATACAAAGGAGCGTTTCAGATGAACCTGATCGCACAGCTGGAGGCGGAACAAATTGCCGCCTTGGGGAATGACATCCCCGATTTCAAAGCGGGTGACACCATCCGCGTTGGTTACAAAGTGACCGAAGGCTCGCGTTCGCGCGTGCAGAACTATGAAGGCGTCTGCATCAGCCGTAAGCACGGCAAAGGCATCGCCGGATCGTTCACCGTTCGCAAGATTTCCTTTGGCGAAGGCGTGGAACGTGTGTTCCCGCTGCACTCGACCAACATCGACAGCATCACCGTGGTGCGTCGTGGTCGCGTTCGTCGCGCCAAACTGTATTACCTGCGCTCGCGCCGTGGTAAATCCGCCCGTATCGCCGAAGATACGACCTACAAGCCCAAGACCGCCTGAGGAACCTCGTCATGAAAAAAGACATCCACCCCGATTACCACATGATCGAAGTCAAGCTGACCGACGGCACGCCTTACCAGATGAAATCCACCTGGGGCAAAGACGGCGACAGCCTGCAACTGGACATCGACCCCACCGTGCACCCGGCCTGGACCGGCGGCGGCGCCCGCCTGCTGGACACCGGCGGTCGCGTGTCGAAGTTCAAGAAAAAATACGAAGGTCTGGGCTTCTAAGCTTTTCCCTTCGAAAAAACGAAACGCCGCCCCTCTGGGCGGCGTTTTTCGTTTGAGCCCCTCGCGCGCACCGGGCAAGGTACGTCCATGAACCTAGACCTGACATTCACCACACTTGGCGTGCTGTTCCTGCTTGGCCTCGCAGCCGATATCGCGGGCAGACGCACCCGCCTGCCGCGCGTCACCCTATTGCTGGGCCTGGGCATTCTAGCCGGACGGTCGGGTTTGGACCTGATCCCGGCCCAGACCGAAGCCCTGTTTGAATTCCTGTCCGTCGCCGCCCTGTCCATCGTCGCATTTTTGCTGGGGGGCGGGCTGACCGCCAAGAAACTGCGCCTCATGGGGGGCGAGGTCATGTGGATCTCGATCCTGATCGTTCTGGCGACCATCGTGTTTGTTTCACTGGGCCTGATCGCCCTGGGCACGCCGCCGACCCTGGCCCTTATCCTGGGCGCGCTGGCCACCGCCACCGATCCCGCCGCCACCCAGGATGCAATCCGCCAAGCCCGCGGCGCCAAGCCTTTTGGTGACAAGCTGAAGGCCATCGTCGCGATTGACGACGCCTGGGGGCTGATCGCCTTTTCGCTGGTTGTCGCGCTGGCGAAGGGTCTGAACGGTGCCTTTGATCTGACCGTCCTGATCCATGCGGCACGCGAGATCGGCGGTGCGGTGATCCTGGGCGTCGCCATCGGTCTGCCGGGGGCCTATCTGACCGGCCGCCTGACCAAAGGAGAGCCGCAACAGGCCGAAGCCCTTGGCATTGTCTTCCTGACCGCCGGCCTGTCGCTCTGGTTCGATGTCAGTTATCTGATCGCCGCCATGACCGCCGGCATGGTCATCACCAACCGCGCCCGCCACCACAAACGCGCCTTTCATGAAATTAAGCTGATCCAGTGGCCCTTCATGATCCTGTTCTTCATCCTGGCCGGCGCGGCGTTGGAGATCGAAAAACTGGCCACCCTTGGCGTCCTTGGACTGGCCTATGCCATCCTGCGTATCGTCGGGCGCGGCGTTGGCGGCTGGCTTGGGGCGACCATGGCCCACAGCCCGCGCCCGGAACGCGCCTGGTTCGGTCCCGCGCTGTTGCCACAGGCGGGCGTCGCCGTCGGCATGGCCCTGGTGGCCGCGCGTGAATTTCCGGCTTATGCCGACACAATCCTGACGCTGACCATTGGCGCCACGGTTTTATTCGAGATCATCGGCCCTGTGGCCACCCTGATTTCGGTGCGGCGTGTCGGGTCGCAGTGAACTATTGCGCGGAAATTCAACCGGTGGCAGGAACGGCTTGACGGCAACCATTTGAAACACGCGCGTTATATCATTGAAAACAACCGGTTTTTGCAATTTTTCTTTCTTCGGGCGATCAGACACAAAGCTGTCTTATGATGATCGGGACGAGGCCTTTCGAAGGCTTTATGCGCCGGCCCGGATGGAAACCCGTTTTCACCTGTTCGAGCACCTTTTCCTGCCCTCGGTCGCCGCGCAGATCGACAAGGACTTCCGCCTGATCGTCCTGTCATCGGCCTGTATGCCCGCGCCATATCAGGCCCGCCTCAGCGCTCTTTGCAAGACGGTCGAGCAGATCGAACTGGTCTTTTCCGAAAGCGAAGGGTTGCAGAACGCCACCCGGCCCTACGCGATCCCGAAGAGCCTGAAAGGCGACAGTTCCGCATCGACGATGACGATGCCCTGTCGTGCACCTATATCGAACGCTTGCGCGCCTGGTCGCCGCCGCTGATGGATGAAATGATCCTGACGCTTCCCAACGGGTTGATGCTGTATGATCTGGGCGAAGGCCCCACCTTGGCGCCGATGCATCGCCCCATGACAGGCGCGGGTTTTGCCTGGTTCTCAGAAACCGGGACGCGTCGCAATGTCTTTAACTTTTCGCATATCACAGCCCGGCGACGCTATATCACAATGTCCGATCCAACGATTACATCGTTCATCCAGACCTTTACCGCATCTGCAGACACCGCGCGGCTGCAAAAGCACAAGATTAGCGAATTCCTGAAAGGCAATGGCATCGTGCGCAAACACAAACGCGGCGTGAATTTTGTCGTGCGGGAATCGCTGGCGCAGGATTTCCCGCATTTTGCTGTCAAACACCTCGAGGACCTGCTGCACCACGCAAGCCACGATGTGCACGCGCAGGGATGATGCTCCTAATTTGCGCCTCTGAATTCAAACCGACCCGATGCCGCTTCCATCCCCCCCCTTGGGCAATTATAGTTCCTCAACCCGCCGTTCGCGGGACGGGATAAAATTGAGGACACGGGCATGGCGCATATTATTGTTGTCGGGAACGAAAAAGGCGGGGCTGGCAAATCCACCGTCTCAATGCACGTGGCCACGGCGCTGTCGCGCATGGGGCATCGGGTTGGGGTTCTGGACCTGGATCTTCGCCAGAAAACCTTTGGCCGATATGTGCAAAATCGCCGCGCAACGCTGGACAAGCTGGGATTTGACCTGCCGACACCAGAATATCGCGAGCTGCCCGATGTCGATCGCTCATCCCTGAAACCAGGCGAAAACCCCTATGACCGCCGCCTGTCGCTGGCCGTTGCGGGCATGGAGGCGGACGCGGATTTCATCCTGATCGACTGCCCCGGCTCGCACACCCGCCTGTCGCAGGTGGCCCATTCGCTGGCCGACACGCTGATCACGCCGCTGAATGATTCCTTTGTCGATTTTGACCTGCTGGCCCATGTGGACCCCGACACCAACAAGGTGCAGGGCCCGTCGGTCTATTCGGAAATGGTCTGGAACGCCCGCCAACTGCGCGCACAGGCCGGGTTGAAACCGATTGACTGGATCGTTGTGCGCAACCGTCTGGGTGCCCAGATGATGCATAACAAAAAGAAGATGGGCGAGGCCCTGGACGAACTGGCCCGCCGCATCGGGTTCCGCGTCGCCCCCGGCTTTAACGAACGGGTGATTTTCCGCGAGCTGTTTCCGCGTGGCCTGACCCTGTTGGATCTGCGTGATGTGGGCGTGGCGGGGCAGATGAACATCTCGAATGTCGCCGCACGTCAGGAGCTGCGCGAGCTGATGAAGGCCCTGAAGCTGCCCGGCGTGACCGTGAATTTCTGATCGATACTCGCGGGGCTGGTGACACAGACGTCCACCGCACTCTGCACTGGCACTCATAGGACTGGCGACCCGCCGTTCAGATGTTCAAGGCGGCTCAGGGTCAAAACAGCTCGGGGCCAACTTGGGCAGAAAACGGGGCGACACGGACCCATCAAACCGCCCATCGTTTCTTTGAAACGATTGTCGCGCTGTAAAATGCTGCAAAGGGATATGGTGCGGTCGGCGAGCACCGAACAGGTGTTGCATACTGTTGCAGAGCAACCAAACACCAGTCTATAAAGTCAATAGGTTAGCGGCAATTTCGTCGCACAGAAACGCATTGTCTCGCAGGCTATCGCGCTTCCATTTGGGGGGCTATCTGGGGGGCTGACCGGGGGACCAATGAAAAACAAGCTCACGGCGATGCAGGTCAAAAAGGCAGGCGACGGGAAACTGTTCGACGGTGGCGGGCTCTCTCTCGTTCGAAAGGCCGGAACAGGTAAGTGGATTTTCCGCTACAGCCACCTGGGAAAGCGCCGCGAAATGGGCCTCGGCGCGCAGGATGAAACCAGCCTCGCCAAAGCACGTGAAGCGCGCGACAACTGGGCACGCGTTCTAGCCGCGGGCGAGGACCCGATCGCCGTGCGCAACGCCCAGCGCGAAGATCTACGGGTCGAACGAGACAAGAGCGACCCGACATTCGAGGAAATGGCCCAGACGGTGTTTGAGGCGCGCAAGGCGACGCTTCGTGGCGATGGTATTCGTGGGCGCTGGTTTAGCCCGCTTGAGCTG
>DFBF01000257.1:0-2440 GCA_002367285.1 Rhodobacteraceae bacterium UBA3087
GCCGTTCCGGCCACAAGCGATGGGCTGGTCAGCGCTGGCATCGGGTTTGGCGCGGGCTGGCTGATGATTGCGGGCCTGATGGGGGTGTTGCGACGTGCCATCCGAACGGGTTTTCGGCGGCTTGGACCGCGGGGCGGGACGCCTTCGCCCGTCGCCCACCCACCCGCCCCGACGCGCGAAGGCGTCCCTCAGGGGAATATGGGGGAATATCTGAAAACTGAAAGCCAGAGGCAGTGGGGGGACGATATCCCCCTTACGAAGGTTCGAAAACTGCAAGTCCAGGTGCCTGAGGAGGAGGCAAGGCAGGGCACCGTCCATGCTGCCCCGGGGCGGCAATAGGGCGAACACCAGCGCCCCTGACAGCGCGCTGAGGTAGGACGTGCGTTACGATTTCGGCCCGATCACACGGTTCACGTGACCCATCTTGCGACCGGGTTTCACGTCTGCCTTGCCGTACAGGTGCAGAGCGGCGTTGGCTTCGCGCGCAATTGTCGGCACGCGATCCATATCGTCGCCGATCAGGTTCTCCATCACCACATCGCAATGGCGCGACCCATCGCCCAGCGGCCAGCCAGCCACGGCGCGGATATGCTGTTCGAATTGGTCGATGACACAGCCGTCCTGGGTCCAGTGGCCGGAATTGTGTACGCGCGGGGCGATTTCGTTGACGATCAGGCCTTTGGGCGTAACGAACAGCTCAACCCCCATGACACCGACATAGTCCAGCGCGTTCAGGATGCGCCCGGCCAGCAGGACCGCGTCCATGCGGTGCGCGCCCGTCAGGGTGGCGGGCAGGGTGGTGGTGGCCAGGATGCCGTCTTTGTGTACGTTTTCGCCGGGGTCGTAACAGGCAACTTCACCGGTCACGCCGCGCGCGGCGATGACGCTGATCTCGTGGGTGAAATCAACGAAGCCTTCCAGCACCGCAGGGGCGCCGGCCATGTCGGCCAGGGCCTGGGCCGCGTCCGCAGCCGCCATGATCCGCGCCTGACCTTTGCCGTCATAACCAAAACGCCGGGTTTTCAGGATGGCAGGCGCGCCGATGGTTGCCAGGGCCGCGTCCAGATCGGCGGCGTTTTCGATGTTGGCATAGGGCGCGACGGACAGGCCGAGGCCGGACAGGAAATCCTTTTCGACCATACGGTCCTGCGACACGCGCAGGGCCTCGCGGCCTGGACGGATCGGACGGATCGCCTCGATCACATTCAGCGCGTCGGTCGGGATGTTTTCGAATTCATATGTGACGACGTCGACGGATTGCGCAAAGGCGGTCAGCGCGTCGATATTATCATAGCCTGCGGTGGTGACCCGGTCGGCAACATGGCCTGCGGGCGGGTTGGCGCCGGGCTCATAGACATGGGTGCGAAAGCCCAGTCGCGAGGCGGCAACAGACAGCATGCGGCCCAGTTGGCCGCCGCCAAGAATGCCAATCATGGCGCCGGTGGGCAGGGGGTTATTCATCAACTGGTTCATCCGGAATTGAGGCCGCCAACGCCGCGCGCCAGGCATCCAAACGTTGGGCCAGCGCGGCATCAGAGACCGCCAGAATGCCCGCCGCCATCAGGCCAGCATTGGCAGCACCTGCCGCGCCGATGGCCATGGTGGCGACCGGAAATCCCTTGGGCATCTGCACGATGGAATACAGGCTGTCGACGCCGGACAGGGCGCGCGTTTGCACCGGCACGCCAACAACAGGCACGCGGGTTTTTGACGCCATCATGCCGGGCAGATGGGCCGCCCCGCCAGCGCCTGCGATGATCACATGCAACCCCCGGTCGACGGCCGATTTTCCATAGGCCCACAGCCGGTCCGGCGTGCGGTGTGCCGAGACGATCTTGGTCTCATAGGCAACGCCCAATTCGTCCAGAATATTGGCTGCTTCTTTCATGGTGGGCCAGTCCGACTGGCTGCCCATGATGATGCCCACTTTCACGTCTGTCATGATGTCCCCACCTCTTGAAGCCCCGCTTTATAAAGCGGTTTGCGGCTCACGCAATGATATCCGGCGTCAGTTGGTCTTCGATCACCGCGATCTTGTCTTTCAACGCCAGTTTCTGCTTTTTCAGCCGCCGCAATTGCAGCTGGTCGGCGCGCGCCGTATCTTCGAGCGCATGGATCGCGTCGTCCAGATCGCGGTGTTCACGGCGAAAAACCTCAAGCTCGACGCGCAAGACGTCGTCGGGTTTCATCTCTTCGGCTTTGCTCATGGCGGGATTCGTTTTCCAAGGGGTTGCCATAACTTAAAGCGTTTCGCGAAAAACCTGAATTACTTTATTTTCGTGGAACGTGCGGAACCTATTGATGTTGCGGGCGTTTCGAAACCAACCTGTGCCCCGTGTTTTCGAAACGCTTTAGTGCCCCATCTTCGGTCCGCCAAGGGGGGGGTTGCACCTGCGCAATCACGCCCCCATATTTCCAAAGTGGGTCGCCGAATACGGGG
>DFBF01000257.1:2452-3123 GCA_002367285.1 Rhodobacteraceae bacterium UBA3087
TCTCATCCCTTTCTGTTGGGGTTCGAGCAGCTGGAACGCCTGGTGGAACAGGCGGCAAAAGGCCAGGATGGCTATCCCCCGTTCAACATTGAACAGGTCACCGAACGCGGCTATCGCATCACCCTGGCTGTGGCCGGGTTCAGCGATGATGATCTGTCGATCACGGTTGAGGACCACAAGCTGGTGATCCGGGGCCGTCAATCCGAGGCAGATGCGCAGCGCGTTTTTCTGCATCGCGGTATCGCCGGACGACAGTTCCAGAAAAGCTTTGTTCTGGCCGATGGTGTGGATGTGCGTGGCGCGACGACCGAAAACGGTCTGCTGCATATCGATCTGGAACGGGCCGAACCCGAAACCGTGGTTCAGACCATTCAGATCAACGCCGGTTAAGCGACCTTTGTGATCAAGACCCTGTGAACGGTCGGGCAGAACGCCCGCACCGACCCCATATCTGTGGGGAGAGGAAGGAGTAGTGTTATGGATGTGAAATACGAAGCCCTGCCGGACATGGACGAACGCATCGTGTATGTGCGCCCCGTGAAGGCCGAGGATTTGCCGGACGATATCCGCCCGCAGGTCGAAGGTGTGGAACGGCTCTATGCTGTGCACAACGAGGGTGGCGAACGTCTGGCCGTTGTTCGGGGCCGCCGTCTGGCCTTTGCGCTGGCGCG
>DFBF01000257.1:3203-5182 GCA_002367285.1 Rhodobacteraceae bacterium UBA3087
TTATGACTTCGATTGGGTGGATGCGTTCACCACAACGCCCTTTGGCGGCAATGCCTGTGTGGTTGTGCATGGGGCCGATGATCTGGCGATAGACGACCGCCTTGCACTGGTACGCGAAACATCTTTGAGCGAGTGCGCCTATGTGGTGGCCTCGGATGTGGCCGATTTCGGCGCGCGCTATTATCTGGCCGACAAGGAAATCCTGATGGCCGGGCACCCGACTGTGGCAACGGTGGTGTCACTGTTGGATCGTGAATTGGTGCCGTTGGTGGACGGTGCTGCATCCTTCACGCTTGAGGTCGGGGCAGGGATTTTGCCGATCGAGGTCACGACGACGGACGCAGGCCCCTTGGTCACCATGACACAATTGGCCCCCGAATTTGGTGAGGTCTATGACCCCGGCCAGATCGCGCTGGCCTATGGGCTGGACGCGACGGATGTGATCGGCACGCCGCAGATCGTGTCGACCGGAACGCCGTTTTGCATAGTCGTGCTGCGTGACAAGGATGCGCTGCGTCGCGCCGTTTTGGATGTCGAGGCCTGGCAGGCGCTGAACCCGCCTGGCACGGCGCGGGCGGGCTTGATTGAGCCGTTTCTGGTCACGCTGGGCGGCGAAACCGATGTTGGTGACACGTTTTCACGCCTGTTGCTGCCGCCGCCGATGCCGTCTGAGGACCCGTTCACCGGATCGGCGACGGGCTGTATGGCGGCGTATCTGTGGCATCACGGGTTGATCAAAAGCCCGGTGTTCAGGGCAGAGCAGGGCCATTGGATCGGCCGCCCCGGATCGGCTGAGGTCGAGGTTCTGGGGCCACGTGCCGCACCCACGGGCGTCAAGGTCGGCGGGCCGGGATGCGTGTTGATGCGCGGCACCTTGTCGATCTGACCCACGATCAGACCCACGACCCACAGCACCGAAAAAGGCCGGAGCATTGCCCCGGCCTTTTGTCATTCTGTCACAGGGAAAGCTGTTGGGCTCAGCCTTTGATCAGACCCATGCTTTCCAGTTTCAGCAGAACCTGGTGGGCGCAGTTGTCGACTGCGACATTTTCGGTTTCAACCGACAATTCCGGGTCGGTGGGAACGTCGTAAGGATCGGAAATTCCTGTGAATTCCTTGATTTTGCCTTCGCGGGCCAGCTTGTACNNTCGCGGCGTTCGCATTCCTCGATCGTGGTGGCGACGTGCACTTCGATAAAGGCACCGAACTGTTCGATGTCTTCACGCACGGCGCGCCGCGTGGTCGCATAGGGCGCGATCGGCGCACAGATGGCGATGCCGCCGTTTTTGGTGATCTCGGATGCCACGTAACCGATGCGGCGGATGTTCAGATCGCGGTGTTCTTTGCTGAAGCCCAGCTCTGAGGACAGGTTCTTGCGAACGATGTCACCATCCAGAAGGGTCACGGGACGTCCGCCCATTTCCATCAGTTTGACCATCAGCGCGTTGGCGATGGTGGATTTGCCGGAGCCCGAGAAGCCGGTGAAGAACACGGTAAAGCCCTGTTGCGCACGCGGTGGTTTGGTCTTGCGCAGCTCTTCCACAACGGTTGGAAAGCTGAACCATTCCGGGATCTCCAGACCTTCGGCCAGACGGCGACGCAGCTCGGTGCCCGAGATGTTCAGGATCGTCACGTCATCCTTGTCGGTGATTTCATCGGCCGGTTCGTACTGGGCGCGATCCTGCACATAAACCATGTGTTTGAAATCGACCATTTCGATGCCCATTTCGTCCTGATGCTCGCGGAACAGGTCCTGCGCGTCATAGGGGCCATAGAAATCGTCACCGGCCGAGTTCTTGCCTGGGCCAGCGTGGTCGCGACCAACAATAAAGTGGGTACAGCCGTGGTTGGCGCGGATCAGGCCGTGCCAGACGGCTTCGCGCGGGCCAGCCATACGCATGGCCAGGTTCAACAGGCTCATGGAGGTGGTGGCCTGTGGGTACTGGTCCAGAACGGCCTCGTAACAGCGCACGCGGGTG
>DFBF01000314.1:0-10277 GCA_002367285.1 Rhodobacteraceae bacterium UBA3087
GCGGCCTGTTGGCGCGCGGTCTGACCCCCGGTGACCACGTGCTGATGCGCCTTGGCAATACGGTGGACTTCCCGCTGGCCTTTCTGGGCTGTATCGCCGCCGGGCTGGTGCCCGTGCCCACGTCTTCACAATTGACCGAGCCCGAAATCACCAAGATGTCAGCCCTTGTCAGCCCCGTATTGATCATCGCGGGTGACGGCATTGCCCTGCCTGACCCGCTTCCCTGTGACACGCTGTCCAGCACCGAGCTGCACGCCATGGCCGACCATCCCCCCGCGCCTTTCGCCATGGGCGACCCCAACCGGCCCGCCTATATCATCTTCACCTCGGGCACCTCAGGGGGGGCGCGCGCCGTCACCCATGCCCACCGCGCGATCTGGGCGCGTCAGATGATGCACCAGGGCTGGTGTGGGCTGAAGCGCCAGGACCGGCTGATGCACGCCGGTGCCTTCAATTGGACCTATACCTTGGGCACCGGGTTGATGGACCCCTGGACCGTTGGCGCCACCGCGTTGATCCCCGCGCCGGGCACACCGGCACAGGCGCTTGGCGATTTGATCGCGACCCATGGCGCGACGATCTTTGCCGCCGCCCCCGGTGTCTTTCGCCAGATGATGAAAGCCACCCTGCCCGCCTTTGCGGCCCTGCGCCACGGCTTGTCAGCGGGCGAAAAGCTGCCCGCCACCACGCGCGACCACTGGCAGCAAGCAACCGGCACCCCGATCCACGAGGCCTTTGGCATGTCGGAATGTTCGACCTTTGTGTCCGGCGCACCTGACCACCCCGCGCCGCAAGGCACGTTGGGATATCCACAACCCGGCCGCCGCATTGCGGTAATCGGCGACGACGGCCCGGACGATGGCCCGGTTGCCATCGACCAACCCGGTATCTTGGCCGTGTCAAACCGCGATCCCGGCCTGATGCTGGGCTATCACGGCGCAGCCGAGGACACCGCGTCAAAATTTCGGGGCGAATGGTTCCTGACCGGTGACACGGTCAGCATGGGTGAAAACGGCGCGATCACCTATCTGGGCCGGGGCGATGACATGATGAACGCAGGGGGCTTTCGCGTCTCACCGATCGAGGTCGAAGCCGCCATGACCGCGCATCCCGGCGTGCATGAAGCCGCCTGTGCCGAAGTAGGGGTGAAGGCAGACGCCAGCATCATTGCCTGTTTCTATGTGGCCGAAAACCGCCCCGTTGACCCAGACAGCCTGAGCAGCCACGCCCACGCCAGCCTGGCTCATTACAAATGCCCGCGTCAGTTCATTTCTATCGACACCCTGCCCCGCGGTGCCAACAACAAGATCCTGCGCCGCCAGCTGCGGGACGCATTTGAAGCCGGCCAATACTCAAGCTGAACAGAGCCTCTGCATCCGCGCACCGTCCGCCCCTTTCCCCGGCTTAACATCCCGGATACAGGTTTGAAAAAGGAGTTTCGTGCGATGATCGCTTTGCATATCTTTTCCGACCCGATCTGCCCCTGGTGTTTCATCGGCAAGGCCCGCCTGGACCGGGCGCTGGAGACGCGCCCCAACCATCCGTTCAAGATCGAATGGCATCCGTTCCAGTTGAACCCCGACATGCCTGCCGACGGCATGGGACGGCGCGCGTATCTAGAGGCCAAGTTTGGCGGCAAGGACGGCGCGGTGCAGGCCTATATGCCCGTGGTGAAAGAAGCCGAGGCGGCCGGGCTGGAGATTGATTTTGACGGCATCAAACGCACGCCCAACACGCTGAACGCGCATCGCCTGATCCACTGGGCGGGCATCGAAGGACGCCAGACCGCCGCCGTCTCCAAGCTGTTCAAAGCCTATTTCACCGAAGGGCGCGACATCGGTGATCCCGCCGTTCTGGCCGCCATTGCCGGGGAAATCGAAATGGACGCCGACATGATCGCCCGCCTGTTGGCCAGCGACGCGGATCTTGATGACATTCGGGCACGTGACGCAGATGCCCGCGCCAAGGGCGTGCAGGCCGTGCCGACCTTTGTCATCGCCAACCAGCACGTGGTGCCCGGCGCCCAGCCCACCGACCTGTGGGAACGCGTGATCGACGACATCACCGCGCAATTGGACGCGCAGGAATGATCACAGCCCACCTGCCCTCTGGCTATGTGCTGGGCAGGGCGCTCAAAGCGCAACAGTGGGTTATGGCGGCGGCCATGTTTGGCGCGGTGTTTCCTGACTTTGACATGATCTGGTTTCACCTGGTCGACAACAAGGCGTTTCACCACCATTATTATTGGGTGCATATTCCCGCCTTTTGGCTGATCACTGGCGCAACGCTGTTGATTGCCGCCCGCTTGATAATGCCCCGCGCCCTGCCCGTGCTTGGCGGGTTTCTGGCCGGAATTGCGCTGCATCTGCTGTTAGATACATTCGCGGGCGGCATTGCCTGGAGCTGGCCCACCAGCCGTCATTTGACAACGCTGGCCACGGTCCCGGCCACCCAATCACATTGGGTCTTGTCCTTCCTTCTGCACTGGAGTTTTTTGGCGGAATTGGCCATCTGGGCCGCAGCAATCGCTCTGTATTTCAAACGAAAGACCACCTAATGCGCCTGCCCGGCCCGACCAAACCCCTGGGGCTTGTCGAATTCATCGCCCTCATGGCAATGATGTTCGCCATTATGGCCTTTTCAATCGACAGCCTTCTGCCCGCGCTGCCCCAAATCGGCGCAGAACTCAGCCCAGATGACTTGAACCGCGCCCAGCTGGTGGTTGGAGCTTTCGTGCTGGGCATGGGGGCTGGGCAGCTGTTCATGGGCCCGGCCTCGGATCGGTTCGGGCGCCGTTCAACGGTGCTGTTTGGCCTTGTTCTGTACCTTTTGGCCAGTGTCGCGGCCATTTACAGCAACAGCCTGCCCGCACTGCTGATCTGGCGGTTTGTGCAAGGGGTTGGCGGCTCGGCCCCGCGCACGGTCGGCGTGGCGATCACGCGCGACCTGTATTCCGGGCGCATGATGGCGCGGGTCAGTTCGTTCACCTTCATGGTGTTCGTCATGGTGCCCGCGATCGCACCCTATATCGGCCAGCTGGTGATTAACGCCTGGGATTGGCGCGCGATGTTTGTAGCCTATATTCTGGTCGGTCTGGTCCTGGGCGCCTGGTTCCTGTCACGCCAACCCGAAACCCTGGCCCCTGAGGACCAGAAACCCTTTACCCTGGCCCGTTTCATGCGCGGCGTGCGCGAAGTCCTGAGCCATCGCCGCGTGGTCATCCACATTGCGGTCCTGACCCTCGGTTTCAGCCTGCTCATGGCCTATATCAGTTCGGCCCAACCGATTTTTGTCGATGCCCTGGGCGTTGGCGACCGCTTTGCGCTGTTCTTTGCGGCGATGACCGTCGTGTCCTCGCCTGCCGCGCTGTTGAACGCAAAACTGGTCATGCGCCTGGGCATGTCGCGACTGGTCAGCCTGACCTATGCAGTCCAGGCCATCATCGCCACGACGCTGGCCCTGGCCTGGTGGGCCGGCATGGTGCCCGAAGCCTGGGCCCTGTGGGTGTTCTTTGCCTGGTCCTGCACCGTCTTTATCATGAACGGGTTCAATTTCGGCAACCTGAACGCCCTGGCAATGGAGCCGCTGGGCCATGTCGCAGGCACCGGCGCGGCACTGATCGGGTCAATCTCAACCGTGTTGTCGGTCGTCATCGCCGTGCCGATCGGGCTGGCGTATAACGGCACGCCGTTGCCATTGATCACCGGGGCCGCTGTGCTGTCCGTGCTGGCCTGGGTCGGCATGAAACTAGCAGGCCCTGACCTGGGCGACTAACGCGGGCAGCGACGATTGCAAAGGTTCTCGCAGGGAATGCCGTCATTGCCGCCGTCCCGCACAGGGCCCGCCACGGCTGGTCCCGAGAAAGACGCCAAAACAAGCGCCACGCCACCTAACAATCGTATCATGTCAATCACCCCGCCGCGCCCTCGCGCGCGGCAAAGCCCAGGTCAAGCGGCTTGGCTGGCGCGGGCCTGCATGCGCGTGCGCAACATGCCCGATGATCCGATCTGGATGAAATAGGCGATCATCACCGGCAGGATGAAGGTCGGCCCATAGCTGTCCAGCGAAAACACCGCCAGGATCAACGCCAGCGTGATATACCGCGTCGCAATATGCCAATAGACGGCTTTGCCCTCGGCGTCATTGTCGGTCAGATACCGCGCGGCCGTGAAGGCCACAGCGTAAAACGCTGCGGTGGCGGCGATGGCGGTAAACAGTGCCTCAAGCGACACGGTGAACAGCATTTGCGAGGTGGTCAGGCTGAACAGATAAAACACGATGCCGAACATGGTCGCCTTTGAAATCTGGGGCTGATGCTTTTCGGCAAATGCCATGACGCCGGGCAGGAACGCGCGCGCCAGGCGGCTGAGCAGGAACGGGATCACGATCAGGATCACGAAGGGCGCAAAGGGCTTGACCTCGCGCCCGGTGCTGACGGCCACATCCCCCAGGTCCGGTGCCGGAAACCAGGCGCTGGCAATGTCGAAATAGGCTCCGAAGATCAGCGTGACAGGCAACAGCAACGCCAAGTTCAGCATGAAGATGATGAACCCCAACTTCGGGTTCGCCCCCGAAGTTTTGATCCACATCATCACCATGCCGCCGCCGGGCAACAGCGCCAGCAGCAACAGCGCGCCGGCGATACCAATGTCACCAGACAGATACCCGATGATCAGAGCCGCGCCTGTCATCAACAGATAGTTGATCCAGAGGTTGGCAAAGATCGAATGGCGTTGCTTTTTAACCAAAGCCATATCCGACAGCTGAAATTTGAACAACGATGGCGTGACCAGAAAAATCCCGGCGACCACGCAGACAAGCGACGAAAAGGCAAAACCTCCGGTCAGGTATCCCGTCCCAAGACCCAAAATGATGGCGGAAACGACAAGAATGATCTGCTGCATGGTGTGGGTTCCTGTTCGCGGCGTTCAGGTCGATATATTCCATTTCGAGAATGCTACAACCCGCATTCGACGCGACCGATGCGCGCGGCTAGGCCGTGCCGGTCCTGTCCGGCAAAGCTGGCTCAGCCCTTTTTCGCCTTCTGGGCTTTCTTTTCCGCCACGACCTTTTCGGCCAGCTCGCGCGCGATCAGGAACGCGCCCTGGATCTTGTCCTTGGTCTTGGTCCAGTCGCGGCGCACCACGATCTTGTTGTCACGCACCTTGGCCAAACCATTCTGCGCATTGATGAATTCCACCAACCCGGCGGGGGATGCGAATTTGTTATTGTGGAACTGAATGGTCGCACCTTTCGGTCCGCCGTCCAGTTTTGCAATGCCGGCTTTCTTGCACATCCCCTTGATGCGCACGATCAAAAGCAGCGTGTTCACCTCATTGGGCAGCTTGCCAAACCGGTCGATCAGCTCGGCGGCAAAGCCTTCCAGTTCGACCTTGGTCGACAGGCCAGACAGGCGACGATACAGGCCCAGGCGCACGTCCAGATCAGGCACATAGGTATCAGGGATCAACACCGGAACACCCAGATTGATCTGCGGCGCCCAGGTTTCATTGCCGTCAGTCACGCCCTCCAGCTCACCGGATTTGATCTTGGAAATCGCTTCCTCAAGCATCTGCTGATACAGCTCATAGCCGACTTCGCGCATCTGGCCGGACTGTTCTTCGCCCAACAGATTGCCCGCGCCGCGAATATCCAGATCCTGGCTGGCCAAGGTGAACCCGGCCCCCAGCGTGTCCAGTGACCCCAGCACGCGCAGCCGCTTTTGCGCCGTTGCGGTCAGTTTCAGGCGCGGTTTTGTCGTCAGATAGGCATAGGCGCGGGTCTTTGAGCGCCCGACCCGGCCCCGGATCTGATACAGCTGCGCCAGACCGAACATGTCGGCGCGGTGGATCACCATCGTGTTGGCGGTCGGAATATCAATGCCGCTTTCGACAATCGTGGTTGCCAGCAGCACGTCGAATTTGCCGTCATAAAAGGCGTTCATGCGACTGTCCAACTCTCCGGCCGCCATCTGACCGTGGGCGACAACATAGCTCACCTCGGGCACATGATCCTTCAGGAAGGCTTCGATGTCCGGCAGATCTTTGATGCGCGGCACAACAAAAAAGCTCTGCCCGCCGCGATAATGTTCGCGCAGCAAAGCCTCGCGGATCGTCACGCTGTCGAACTCCGACACGTAAGTGCGGATTGACAGACGGTCGACCGGTGGCGTGCCGATGATCGACAGATCGCGCACGCCCGACAGCGACATTTGCAGCGTGCGCGGGATCGGTGTGGCCGACAGGGTCAGCACATGCACGTCCGAGCGCATTTCCTTCAGCCGTTCCTTGTGACCCACGCCAAAACGCTGTTCTTCATCCACAATCAGCAAGCCAAGCTGTTGAAACCGAACAGATTTCGCCAGCAACGCATGGGTGCCGATCACGATATCCATCGTGCCTTTGGTGATGCCGTCCCGAGTCAATTCAGTATCGCGTTGGCCGACGAAACGGGACAATTGCCCGACCTGGATCGGAAATCCCCGGAACCGTTCGGCAAAACTCTTGTAGTGCTGGCGCGCCAGCAATGTGGTCGGCGCGATCACGGCCACCTGTTGCCCGGCCATGGCGGCGACAAAGGCCGCGCGCATCGCGACCTCGGTTTTGCCAAAGCCCACGTCGCCGCAGATCAGACGATCCATCGGCGTGCCGGACGCGATATCCTCGATCACGTCGGAAATGGCGGACATCTGGTCTTCGGTTTCCTGATACGGGAAGCGGGCGGAAAACTCCTCCCAGGCGTGGTGCGGGCTTTCCAATACCGGTGCCTTGCGCAGCGCGCGTTCGGCGGCCAGGCGGATCAACTTGTCGGCGACCTCGCGAATACGCTCTTTCAGCTTGGCTTTTTTCGCCTGCCAGGCCCCACCGCCCAGCTTGTCCATCAAACCGCTGTCATGGCCGAATTTCGACAACAGTTCGATGTTTTCAACCGGCAGGTACAGCCGATCACCGCCCGCATATTCCAGCAACAGGCATTCATGCGGTGCCCCGGCGGCGGTGACGGTTTCCATGCCCGTATAGCGCCCGACGCCATGGTCGACATGCACCACCAGATCGCCGGTGGTCAGCGACTGGGCCTCGGTCAGGAAATTTTCGGCCCGTTTCTTGCGCTTTGGCGCGCGGATCAGGCGGTCGCCCAACACGTCCTGTTCGGAAATGACGGTGACGCCATCGCCCTCGAACCCATGTTCCAGCGGCCAGACGACAAGGTAAACACCGCCGTGCGTTTCCGGCACATCGCGGAAATCGACAATCGGGGCGGTGGCAGTCAGGCCTTCGTCGGCCAACAGGCCCTGAAGCCGTTCACGCGCGCCCTCGGAATAGCTGGCAACAACCACCGGCCCCTCGCCACGTTTCACCTTAATGTGGTCCGAAAGAGCGCTGAAAAGGTTGACATTTTCTTGCTGACGTTCGGGTGAAAAGTTGCGCCCGATCCGCCCGCCGCCATCCAGAACACCGGCACCAGTCGCCTGGGGCAAGGCCGCCAGTTGCACAACGCGACGGGTTTTGATCGTCGCCTCCCAGCCGGCATCATCCAGGTACAACAGCCCCGGCGGACAGGGCTTATAAACCGTGTCCATGCGGTTCTTGGCCCCCATGGCGATCTTGCGGGTCTCGTATTGATCCTCGATCCCCTCCCAACGGGCCAGACGGGTTGGGGTCAGTTGATCATCCAACAGCACCGGTGCCTCGGGCAGATAGTCAAACAGAGTTTCCAATGTGGCGTGAAAGAACGGCAGCCAGTGTTCGACACCGGCATGTTTGCGCCCTGCGCTGATCGCCTCGTACAGCGGATCATCGGACCCGGCAGCACCAAATTCGATGCGGTAATTCTGTCGGAACCGGGTGATCGCGGCCTCGTCCAGAATGACCTCAGAGACCGGGGCCAGCTCAACCACCGACAGGTTTTCCGTGGTGCGTTGTGTGACGGGATCAAACCGACGCGCTCCGTCCAGCACATCACCAAACAGGTCCAGACGCACGGGGCCCGTGTCACCGGGCGGAAAGATGTCGATGATACCGCCGCGCACGGCGAAATCGCCTGGCTCCATCACCGTTGGGCTTTGGCTGAACCCCATGCGGACCAAAAAGGCGCGCAGGGCTTTTTCGTCGATCTGCGCATCCACCCGCGCAGTAAAGGCGCTGTTGCGCAACACGGCCCGCGCCGGCACCCGCTGAGTGGCCGCGTTCAACGTGGTCAGCAGGATGAAGTTTCCGGGAATGCCCTGCGCCAATCCCGCCAGCGTTGCCATACGCGTGGCGGACACATCGGGGTTGGGCGATACACGGTCAAACGGCAGGCAGTCCCAGCCGGGAAAGGTGATCACGGTGACCTGCGGTGCAAAGAACGCCAAGGCAGCCTGCATTGCCACCAGCCGTTTGTCGTCACGCGCCACATGGATCACCGGGCCAGCGGCGCGGGTGAGTTCCTTCAGCAAAAGCTGAGCGTCAAAGCCCTCAGGGGCGCCGGAAAGAAGAACCTGTTGCATGGTCCTGAGGTACCTGCCCCAGCGCCCGGGTTCAAGTCGTCAGAACGGGCCGACGGCCAGGTTCTGATACATGCCAAACAACGCGGTCACAAAGATTGCAACCATGCCAATCACCTGGGTCGATATCCTGTGCCGATTCAACCGCTTGCGCAGGTCCGTACCGCCCAGTTGCCTGTCATGAATGATACGGGCGGAATTCAGTGACAACAGGGCGACCAGGGTCATGGGAAAGGCCAGCAAAAACACAGCTTGGGCGAATTCGACCCAGTACCAAAAGGCCAGCATCGCCAGCGATGTCAGTACCGCGGCTCCGATCCCCAACAGCCACAACCCCGACACGCCTGCGATATATAACATGCGATTGCAGTTGATGCGCACCATGTCCTCAAGGTCGATCTCGGCCTCGCCCCCGTGGCGCGCGGCGCGTTGGATCATGTCATATGGCACGCCCAGCACCCAGTGGCTGGTGGACGACCAGACAACGGCCAGCGCGATCCAATACCAGAGGTTGGAGAAGGATCGCATGTCGATCAATTCAAAAACGGTGGAATACCAGTCCACAACACCTGCCCTTATGGTTGCGGCGCGACACTAATGCGCGTCTGACAGGATGACCACCCCTTGAGATGCGGGGTGTGACATGGCAAGCACGGAGAAACCAATGGACAAGCCAATCTCGAGGAGCCTGAGCATGAGCCGCACCGTCGCCCCCTTCCCCGCCACCCGCCTGCGCCGGGCCCGCGTCAGCCCTGCCGTGCGCGATCTGGTGCGCGAGAATTACCTGTCGGTTGGCGATCTGATCTGGCCGGTGTTCGTGATGGATGGCGAAGACACGGAAACGCCTATTGCCTCCATGCCGGGCGTCACGCGCAAAACAGTGGACCGCGTGGTCTTGGCGGCGCGCGAGGCCGCCGATCTGGGCATCCCGGCGATCTGTATCTTTCCCTATACCGACCCCGCCCTGAAAACCGAGCTGTGCGAGGAGGCCTGGAATCCCGACAACCTGTCCAACCGCGCCATCCGTGCGGTCAAGGCGGCCGTGCCCGAAATCGCCGTCATGACCGATGTCGCCTTGGACCCGTATAATGCAAACGGCCATGACGGCATCGTGCGCGGTGGCGAGATTGTGAACGACGAAACAGTCGAGGCCTTGGTCAAAATGGCCCTGGCCCAGGCCGATGCGGGCGCCGACATCCTGGGCCCGAGCGACATGATGGACGGGCGCATTGGCGCCATGCGCAAGGGGCTTGAGGCCGCAGGCCACGCCAATGTGGCGATCATGAGCTATACGGCGAAATATGCATCCGCCTTTTATGGCCCGTTCCGTGACGCAGTCGGCGCGTCCGGCGCGTTGAAGGGCGACAAGAAGACCTATCAGATGGATCCGGCCAATTCACACGAAGCACTGCGCCTGGTGGAACGCGACCTGATGGAGGGCGCGGATATGGTCATGGTGAAACCTGGCATGCCGTATCTGGATATCTGTCGCCGCGTGAAAGACACGTTCGGCGTGCCGACCTTTGCCTATCAGGTGTCGGGCGAATACGCGATGCTGATGGGGGCCGCTGAAAACGGTTGGGTCGATGGCGATGGTGTCATGATGGAAAGCCTGATGGCCTTCAAACGCGCAGGCTGTGACGGGATCCTGACCTATTTCGCCCCGCGCGTGGCACGCTTGTTGAACGGCTGACCCTTCCCTTGCGGGTTGCGCCCCCTTCGGGGTCGCCGGGGGGCGCAGGTCAGCAAGCTGACCTGCGCGATTTCCTCATACCCGTCATGGCAAAGGTCC
>DFBF01000314.1:10303-10900 GCA_002367285.1 Rhodobacteraceae bacterium UBA3087
CTGCGCGGCGAATTCAGGCCTCCGGCGGGGATATTTTCGGCAAGAGGAAAAGGCGGCTGGTGCTTGAGGTCAAGCCTTGTGGATGAAGTCGACCAGCTGCGTGGTGGACCCGTCTTTGCCGTCCGTCGTTTCGTCGCCACGAACCACCGGGGCCAGTGCGACCGCCAATTCCTTGCCCAGTTCCACGCCCCATTGGTCGTATGAATTGAGGCCCAGAATGGCGCCTTCGACAAACACCCGGTGTTCGTACAGCGCAATGATGCGGCCCAATGTAGCGGGGTCGAGTTTTGGATAGATCAGCGTGGTCGACGGACGATTGCCCGGGAAAACGCGATGGCGGGCCTGACGCTCCAGATCGTCGCCGCTCAGCCCTTTGGCGGCCATGAGCGCGCGCGCTTGATCCAGGCTGCGCCCTGTCATCAGGGCTTGGGATTGGGCCAGGCAGTTGGCCAGCAGCAACTGGTGTTGATGGGCAAGCTCGGGTTCATGGCCCCGCGCGGCCACCAGGAAATCGCAGGGAACAACGCCGGTGCCCTGATGGATCAGTTGGTAAAACGCATGTTGCCCATTGGTACCGGGCTCGCCCCAGACGACCGG
>DFBF01000314.1:10993-11178 GCA_002367285.1 Rhodobacteraceae bacterium UBA3087
GCCCGTGTGGCATAGCCGCAAATCTGGTGATGCCAAAGCCCGACCAGAGCCAGCATCACTGGCATATTCGCCGTGCCATGGGCCGATTGAAAATGAACATCCATCTCATGCGCCCCGGCCAGAAAAGCGCGGAAATCATCCGCGCCGACCGCCAGCATGATCGACAGGCCAATCGGCCCCCACAG
>DFBF01000205.1:0-2659 GCA_002367285.1 Rhodobacteraceae bacterium UBA3087
GGTAGAGCATAACCTTGCCAAGGTTAGGGTCGGGCGTTCGAATCGCCTCGCCCGCTCCAACAAACAAAACGGCCTTCGGTTTCACACCGAGGGCCGTTTTGCTGTTGGGGGTCAGACCGGGTGTGATGTCTGATTGCGATCACTGCGCGGCAATCTCGCGCGCGGCAATCTCGTGAATCATGGACCGGATGCGTGCTTTGACCTTTTCGTCACCGATGCACGACAGCGCCTGTGCTGCGCGCGCTGTGCGTTCGTCCATCAACTGGGCATCACCCGGGACATTGTCCAGCCCGTCGAAAAAGCGGCCCGGATGGACCCCCAAAAGTTGAGCAATTTCATACAGTTTGCTGGCCGAAACCCGGTTGTGCCCGGTTTCGTATTTCTGCAACTGCTGAAATGACAAGCCCAGCTTGGCGGCGACATCCGCCTGGGTCATGCCTCGCAACAAACGGGCTTCTCTGATTTTGCGCCCGACATGGGCGTCAACGGGATGGTTCATGCCATATTCCAAATTGGTTTCGCGCATAACGAGAGTGCCCGCGCTGCACAGTGGGGACAATTGATGAGTTCTATAAGGATAGTGTCTAGAAATGCACCTAAAATGGGTGATACATCACCCATATACCGCATCACCGGAGGATCGCATGGAAACCCCGCCCAGCCCACCGCTGCTCTATGAGATGATGCGATCTTTCGTGTCGCTGGCGACCACGCTGAACCTGTCCCACACGGTGCGCGCGCTGAACAGCACACGCCAAACCGTGCGCCGCCATATCGCTACCCTTGAAGACCACAAAGGCGGCCCGCTGTTCTTGATCGAAGATCGGAAATACCACCTGACCCCGCTGGGGGAATACGCCCTGCCTGGCGCAACCGAGCTGATCCTGCGATCCGATGCCTGGCTTGGCGGAATGTCGTCCCATGTCAACGGCCTGCTGCACCTCAACCTCAACCTGACGCCAGAGCATCCTTACCATCTGCAACAGCATTCCCTGCAACACATGTGGACTGGCAGCTCGCCTCTGCTTCAGGAGGCCTTTCGAACATGGGCCCGCGCGGATGGGCTGATCGATAGCGACAGCTATGCGCCGATCCGCCCCTGGCTCATGGTCTTTCGTCGCCACGCCCAGGAATGGATTTGCGTCGATGTTGGCGATAAAAGTTCCTATGCCACCTGGTTCGGCTGGGCCAAACAACGCAGCTCGATCGGGCGACCGATTACTCTCTTGCCCGGGGGCGATGATTTCGGGCGGCTTTTGACGGTGCCGTTTGGCGATGTCCTAACGACCGGCGGGGCGCGGCTGGACCATATCCACACCTACGTGCCCCGGATTGAAAACAACGAAACCGTCGCGCTGGTTCCGATCAGTTACCAGCGCCTGTTGACGGCTTGCCGGTTTCCCGATGGCAGCTTTGCACTGGCCTCCCTTGTGGATCGAACTTTCAACCTGGAAATCGAAGGCGTGAGCGACAGCGAAGTCCGTCACATGGCGCCCGACCTGGTGATGGACGTGGACATACACGCAGACCTGCCTGCGCCCAAAACCGACAGACCGTAAGGCGCCGAACGCCCTGGATCAAAGCCACACCAGCCAACAAGTTCCATTTGCCGCCTTTTCCCGCGCGCCCTGCCCGCCTATAACGCCAGCGAACGAAAAAGGATCAGCCCATGCGCACCGCCGAGGTCACACGTAAAACCGCCGAAACGGCGATTTCCGTTCAGGTCAACCTGGATGGCACCGGAGCCTATGACAACCAGACTGGCGTGGGGTTCTTTGACCACATGCTGGACCAACTGGCCCGCCATTCGCTGATCGACATCACCACACGCTGTCAGGGGGATCTGCACATTGACGATCACCACAGCGTCGAAGACGTGGGCATCGCGCTGGGTCAGGCCCTGGCCCAGGCGCTTGGCGACAAGAAGGGCATCCGGCGCTATGGCGAATGCCACTTGCCGATGGATGACGCCCAGGTGCGCGCCGCGCTGGACCTGTCCGCGCGCCCGTTTCTGGTGTGGAACGTCACCCTGCCGACGCCGAAAATCGGCGCATTCGACACCGAACTGGTGCGCGAATTTTTTCAAGCCTTTGCGACCCATGGCGGCATCACGCTGCACGTCGACCAGATCCACGGCTTCAATTCGCACCACATCGCCGAAGCGGCCTTCAAGGCCGTCGCCCGCGCCCTGCGTCTGGCGGTCGAAGTCGACCCGCGCAAGGCCGACGCGATCCCGTCAACCAAGGGTGCGCTGTAAATGCTGACCGCTGTCATCGACTACGAAAGCGGCAACCTGCATTCGGCTGAAAAGGCATTCCAGCGCATGGCGCGCGAGGCCGACGCGGGCACCGTCGTTGTTACCTCGGACCCCGATGTGGTGGCCAAGGCCGACCGGCTGGTGCTGCCCGGCGATGGTGCCTTTCCGGCCTGCTGGAAGGAACTGTTCGACCACCGCGGCATCTTTGAAGCCGTGGACGAGGCCGTGAACCAAAAGGCCCGCCCCTTCATGGGGATTTGTGTCGGCATGCAGATGCTGGCCAGCGTCAGCCGCGAATATGTCGACACGAAGGGGTTTGACTGGATCAAAGGCGAGGTGGTGAAAATCACCCCCTCGGATGCCACGCTGAAGGTGCCGCACATGGGCTGGAACGATCTGGTG
>DFBF01000205.1:2724-6440 GCA_002367285.1 Rhodobacteraceae bacterium UBA3087
CGCGACAATATCGTCGGCATGCAGTTCCACCCGGAAAAAAGCCAGTCCGCAGGCCTGCGCATGATCGCAAATTTCCTGCGCTGGCAGCCTTGAAACGCAAAAGGCCGGGCGTGATGCCCGGCCTTTCTGAACTCTTTTCAATAACGCTTACAAGCGCGACCAATCTTGCGACTTGCAGGGGAACCCTACAGACAAGCAACCTTTCATTTTCAGTGAGTCGCCCGACAGGATCAATTTCCCAAAATAGATTTTGTTATTTGATGGGCGCCAGACCTCACCTTCGTATTTCCCACTACCCTGAGCAACCATCCCACGGATAATATCCGTGCCGATATTCGGGCTCTGGTATTCACCATCAGACTTAAACGTGCGTACAATCTTGCCACAAATCTTGGCCCCGCACTGATAAACTTCCACATGGGCATACGCCCCGTCATCGACCTCTGTTTTCCACATGCCTTCCACCGGGTCCGCAAAGGCCGGAAGGGCCATACCGATCACTGCCACAAGGGCCACCAAAAGTTTTTTCATCATATCCTCCCTGATATTTTCAACATTCTGACCCGCAAGACACGTTTCACGCAACACTGACGTTAAGGCATGCCCCCGCTTGGCAATTCCCCGCGACCATGGCACAAGCCGCGCAAAACCAGATCGGAGAAAGCCATGATCCTGTACCCCGCCATCGACCTGAAAGACGGCCAATGCGTACGCCTCGTGCGCGGCGAAATGGACCAGGCGACCGTGTTTTCCGACAGCCCCGCCACCCAGGCACGCGCGTTTCAGGACGCGGGCTGCGACTGGATCCACCTGGTTGACCTGAACGGCGCCTTTGCCGGCGAACCCGTGAACGGCGCGGCTGTGGAAAGCATTTTGAACGAAATCACCGTGCCCGCACAGCTGGGCGGCGGCATTCGCGATATGGCCACCATTGCGGGCTGGATCGAAAAGGGCCTGTCGCGCGTCATCCTGGGCACGGTCGCGGTGGAAAACCCCGATCTGGTGCGCCAAGCGGCCCGCGAATTCCCCGGCAAGGTCGCCGTTGGGATCGACGCGCGCAATGGCCGCGTCGCCACCAAAGGCTGGGCCGAAGAAACTGACGTGATGGTCACCGATCTGGCGAAATCGTTCGAGGACGCGGGCGTCTGCGCCATCATCTATACCGACATCATGCGCGACGGCGCGATGCAGGGCCCCAACGTCGAGGCCACCGCCGACCTGGCCCGCGCTGTGTCAATCCCGGTCATCGCCTCGGGCGGTGTCAGTTCACTGGCTGACCTGACCGCGTTGAAAAACTGCGGTGCCAACCTGAACGGCGCCATCTCAGGCCGTGCGCTGTATGACGGGGCAATTGACTTGGCAGAGGCTCTGGCCCTGTTGAAATGACCCGACGCCGCATCGCCTTTGCCCTGATCACACTTGGCGTTCTGCCCTTCGTGGTCATGATCGCCGGGTTGGCAATTGCCACGGCCTCAGGCTGCTTGGGCCAGGGGGCTACCTGCACACTGTACCAAACCGACCTGGGGCGCATCACTGTCGCCATGATCCTGGCAGGCTGGTGGTTGATCGTCTCGGCCCCTGTCGGGGTGATCGGGGTCATCCTGTTGGTGGTGGACGCGGTTAAGAAAGGTTAACGCCGGGCGCGTTGCCTTTGCGCCCGGCTTGGCCTATCACGCCTGAAAAGACCCATGAAAGCCCCGGAGGCGACATGCTGAAAACCCGCATTATCCCCTGCCTGGACGTGGCCGAAGGGCGCACGGTCAAAGGTGTGAACTTTGTCGATCTGATCGACGCGGGCGACCCCGTGGAACAGGCACGTGCCTATGACGCCGCTGGCGCGGATGAGCTGTGCTTCCTGGACATCAAGGCGACCCACGAAAACCGTGGCACCATGTATGATCTGGCGACGCGCACGGCAGAACAGTGCTTCATGCCGCTGACCATTGGTGGTGGCGTGCGCACCCCCGAAGATGTGCGCGATCTGCTGCTGGCCGGGGCCGACAAGGTCAGTTTCAACTCTGCCGCCGTGGCCGACCCGGATGTGATTGCGCGATCTGCTGACCGGTTCGGGTCGCAATGCATCGTGGTCGCGATTGATGCCAAGACCGTAAGCCCTGGAAAATGGGAGATTTTCACCCATGGCGGGCGCAAACCCACCGGCATTGATGCCGTGGAATTTGCCCGCACCGTTGTGGCCAAGGGCGCCGGCGAAATCCTGTTGACCAGCATGGATCGTGACGGCACGCGCGCAGGCTTTAACCTGCCGCTGACACGCGCCATTGCGGACGCGGTGCATGTGCCGGTGATCGCCTCAGGCGGGGTTGGCACGCTGGACCATCTGGTCGAAGGCGTCACCGAAGGTCACGCCAGCGCCGTTCTGGCCGCCAGCATCTTTCACTTTGGTGACTTCACCATCCGCGAGGCCAAGGAACACATGGCCGCCGCCGGCATTCCCATGAGGATTTCATGAGCATTCTCAAACAGTTGGAAGCAACCATTCAATCGCGTATCGGGGCGAACCCGGACACGTCTTGGACCGCAAAACTGCTGTCCAAGGGGCCCGAAAAATGCGCTGAGAAATTCGGCGAAGAAGCCATTGAGGCCATCATCGCCGCCGCCAAAAACGACCGCGAGAACCTGACTTACGAGGCCGCGGACGTGTTGTACCACCTGCTGGTCATGCTGGCCGCGCGTGGCATCGCGCTGGACGATGTTTTGGGCGAACTGGAACGGCGCGAAGGCACCTCAGGCATCACTGAAAAAGCCCGCCGCAACTGATCACGCCGCTTTCAGCGTCGGCCGCCCAAACAGCGTCGACTTTACCGGCCCGCGTGGCACGTTTGCCTGCGCGCGCAGGATCGCAAATATGTTCGGATTGGGTTTGGCCATGGCCAACCTCCATCAACAGCCCCTTTGCCACAGTTTTGCACCAAGGGATGAAGGCGGGGTTAACCAACCGGCAAGACAGGTAGCCCCCCAAAAAGACGAGGATATTCGATTGCCGGGCAACGATCCATAACCACATCCACCCCCGCTGTGCTGGCCTTTTCGGCTGCCGCGTCATTCACGACACCAAGTTGCATCCAGATGGTTTTCAGGCTGGGAATGTCGGCCAGCGCCGCGTCGACGACCGGCCCAACCGCCTCGGACCGGCGGAAGATGTCGACCATATCGACCCCATCGGGCAAAGATGCCAGATCGGGCACGACGGTTTCACCAAACATCTCTTGCCCCGCCAGGCCAGGGTTCACGCCGATAACGCGATATCCCTTGCCCTGCAAAAACCGCGCCACGCGAAAACTGGCGCGTTCGGGTTTGTGGGACAGGCCAACAACCGCGATCACGCGGCTGCGTTTCAGAATATCTTTGATCAATGCGTCGCTCATGCTTGTTCCTTACCACCAGGGCCCGCAAGAAAAAAGCGCCCGGGGGGGGAACCCGGGCGCCAGTCGTGTGGAACGAGGGACAGTGAAGTGAGACTGCGAAGGTTCCACGCTTCGCTCTCTGTTAAAAGAGATAGGGTCGCTGTCCTGATATGAAAGAGCATGTAAAATAATTGTGAACATGTGGTTAATCGAGCGCTGGAAAGGTTAACTGTTCAGAATGCCCGGCCAGTCCCCATCGGCCTTGGCGATGTTGCCCGGCACGTCTTGCAACCACAGCTCGCGCGCACGCAGCGAGACGTTCAGGTACAAACGGCCCTTATGCACTGTCCA
>DFBF01000205.1:6485-8543 GCA_002367285.1 Rhodobacteraceae bacterium UBA3087
TCGGCAAGGAACCGGTCGCGATTGGCAGAGGTGGCGAACAGGACCTGTGCGCCCATCCAGTTGGCGGAAATCGCAGGATCACCCGCCACCGGGGCCGCATCGGTGAAATAGGCGACCGGGTCATAGCCGTGGATCGCGATGCCCCCAAGGGCATAGGCCGACGGCGTGACGGCGCGCGCCATGGCCGGGATCAGAGGCGTTGCCGCCAGTCCGGCCAAAAGAGTGCGTCGTGTCAACATAGGGGATCCTTCCGTTTCCCCCAATCTGGCAAGACGCGGGCGCGTGCGAAACCCGCCTCGCTGTGATGTGATCAGATGTGTGCGCGCGCCGCGTACAGGCCCACAGCGGCGGCATTGGACACGTTCAGCGACCCGAATTCCCGCGCGGCAGGCACTTTGACCAGTTGATCGGCGGTCTCTTTCGTCTTCTCGCGCAGCCCAGGCCCCTCGGCGCCCAGGACCAGCCCGACGGGGCGGCCTTTCAGATCGGCCAAAGCGTCGTCCAGCGTCACCTCGGCCTCGCCATCCAGCGCCAACAGGATGTATCCCATGCGCTGAAGGGTCACCATCGCGTCCGACAGGTTCTTGACCCGCAGATAGGGTTGACGCTCCAACGCACCCGAGGCCGTTTTCGCCAAAGCGCCGGTTTCGGGGGCCGAATTGCGTTGCGTGGCAATCACCGCGCGCGCGCCGAACACCTCGGCCGATCGCAGCACCGCGCCCACGTTATGCGGGTCGGTCACGCGATCCAGCAGCACGACCAAGGGCGCGCCTTCACCGCCGGAACAGACCTCCTCCAGTGAGCCCCAGTTCAACGGCTTCACCTCAAGTGCAGCCCCCTGATGGACCGAGCCGGGATCAAGCGGCGCGGAAAACTTGCGCGGCTCTTCGATTTCCGGCGTCATGCCTGATTGCGTGATTGCCTCAGCCAGACGATCCGCCGCGTTCTTGGTAAGGACCAGACGCACCCGTTCGCGGGCCGGGTTCAACAGCGCATCACGCACCGCATGCAGGCCGAACAGCCAAACAGTTTCAGCGGCAGCCGCACGGCGCCCCTGCTCTTTTTCGATCACCCACTTGGGTTTTTTCATGGGCCCGGCCCCCTGTTTCATGTAAGACGCAATAGATGCGTCAGACAATGGCCCACCGCAAGGCATTTTCCTGTTGACGAGCGGTTTTGGCACGCGTAATCAGCCCCACACGTTCGGCACGCAAGTGCAGGGCAAGTGGGCGACAGGCCGCAAGGTGTGGCAGGGGACTGTAACTCCCTCGCGGAGACGCACGCCTGGTTCGATTCCAGGGTCGCCCACCACTCCTACAAATGATTGATATCACTGTAGATTTACACATCGGGACCGCTGCAAGTGCCCTTTTTATGTACTTTTCCCGCCTCTTTCTGTACTTCCTCCTGTGATAGGTACAGATATGACAGCCGAAAAAATCCGATATCTGCTCCACGAAAAGGGCCGCTACTACTACCAGCGCAAAGTGCCAAAGGCCCTTCTCTACTATGTTGGACAAACACGTTGGCATATCCCTGTAATGGCCGAACCAATTTTAGAACCGCGCAAAACGCTCTACTCCCTCCGAGGCACTTTCCAAGACGCCATGAGACGCGCCGGTGCACCGTTGGAAGTCAGGCAGGCCATTCTTGGTCATACGCAAGGCGGAGCGATCAAGCACTACAACAGCGGACCAGAGTTCGAGTTAATGCAGGAGTGGGTCTGGAAATCCGACCCTCGCGAATAGGCTGCAAAGCAGAACCCACCTTGGTGTCAGGCGAAAAATATGACCCCTTTTTTTGCCTTTTTTCGACCGTTGACGCTCTGTTAGCGATTTCTTGACGGTTTTTGTGGTATACATGATCCACAACCCAACTATCGAGGATAGTTGTGGTCAGGGCACTGGGGGTGCTCGTCTAAATCTCCATATTTGAGAAATCACATGACCAACCAATTCACGGTGGCCGTGGGTGATATTCAAGCCGCCACAAGTTGGGGGCGTACACGTGTTCGCACGCTCATTCGTCGCCCATACCCCTGATCCTGATCCTGATCCT
>DFBF01000301.1:0-944 GCA_002367285.1 Rhodobacteraceae bacterium UBA3087
TTTGAAGGGCTTGACCGATTTCGATCTGCTTGCCGCTGATTTGATACTGCATCCTGTCTCCTTTTGGATTTGCAGGTGACGTCGCCGCCAATCCCCATGGGGTTGACGGGCTTCTATAGTCTTTGTGATTGAGTTTCCAGCCCGGCCCGAAAGGTTCGGGCGCGTGTGGTGCAAAGCCCTGTCGCAAGGGCGGCACGAACGGAAATCGACATGTTCATGCATCCCTTACAGTTGGCGACGAGTCGCGGTGTTTTGTCAACCGATACAGCCACTTTTCAGGTAATTTTGAAGTTCTGGCCAAGGTAGACCCGGCGCACATTTTCGTCGCGAACGACTTCGTCGGTGGTGCCGCTCATCAAGACGCGCCCATCGTGCAAAATATAGGCGCGATCGACGATTCCCAGTGTCTCGCGCACGTTGTGGTCGGTGATCAACACGCCGATTCCGCGGTCTTTCAGGTCATGGACCAGCGACCGGATTTCACCCACGGCAATGGGATCAACCCCGGCAAACGGTTCGTCCAGCAACAGGTATTTGGGATCTGCGGCCAGGCAGCGGGCGATTTCCACGCGGCGCCGTTCGCCACCGGACAGGGCCAGCGCGGGGGCGCGGCGCAGATGACCGATGGAGAACTCGCTCAGCAGTTCTTCCAACCGTTCGCGCCGCTTGTGCCGGTCTTTTTCCGAAATCTCCAGAATGGCCAGGATGTTGTCTTCGACAGACAACCCACGAAACACCGACATTTCCTGTGGCAAATAGCCGATGCCTAACTTGGCACGGCGGTACATCGGCAGAAGGGTGACGTCGCGTCCATCGATGATGACCTGCCCCGCTTCGGGCGTCACAAGGCCTGCGATGGCATAGAATGTCGTCGTTTTGCCCGACCCGTTCGGCCCCAGCAAGGCAACGACTTCGCCCCGGTTCAGTTCCATCGAAAAATCGAG
>DFBF01000301.1:989-4729 GCA_002367285.1 Rhodobacteraceae bacterium UBA3087
CGGCCATCACTGACCTCCGGGTTGCAAGATCGTCTTGACCCGTCCGTCCATGGTGCCCGTGCCTGACGACAGGTTCACGGTCAGCTTGTCGCCCGACAGGGCGTTCGCGCCCTGGGTCAGGATCACGTCACCGGTCATCACAACGGTGCCGGATGCGATGGCATAGACGGCCTGGCGGGCCTCGGCGGCCTCGGCACCATTGACCAGGGTCACACCGCCGCTGGCGTGCAGGCGCGAAATCTGGCCGGTGGAATCCGCGCCGGTCACGTATTCCACGCGAACATGGGCCGCAGACAGGCGCATATCGCCTTGTCCGATCAGCACGTTGCCTTTGAATGTGGCCGACCCATCGGCCTGGTCCACCGCCAACTGATCCGCCGAAATTTCGATCGGCAGGCTGCTGTCGTGGGAGAGACCGCCAAATGCGATCTGCGCGCCTTGGGCGGCGGCAATGCCTGCCAACCCAAGTGCCATAATGAATGCAAGCACGTATCTCAAATCAACGGCTCCCTTGCCCTTTGGGGTCATATACCAGTTTCACCCCACCCTTGAAAACCAGAAGATAGGTTCCCGTAGTCCCATCTGCGCGACCAACCGACGCTTCGCCGGCATTTAGCGTGCCCAGGGGGCCGGTTGCCGTCACCGGCCCGTCGCTTTGCAGCCGGGCCTCATCCATCTGCGAGGTCAGCCCCTGCGCCTCTATCCGGTAGTTTGTTGAGGTGGTCACGACCACGCCCCCGGACAGCGTCAACAGGTTGTTGTCCCCGTCGATCAGCGCACTTTGGGCGGCAATATCCACCCGCGCGCCATCCGGGGTTTCGATGCTGGCGCTCATCACGCTGGCGCTTAGTCGGTTTGAGCTATCGGGCGATGGGCGCGCAGTTTCCGCCGTAAAGGACACGGCAGCACCATCTTTGGTGACACCGGAAAAGCTGGGCCCGGAAATGCGGGTGTCACGCATCAGATCATCGACATCCACATCGGCGAATGGAATGGCGCGGCTGGGGTCGATTGTGCGGGAAATCAGGAACATTGATGACAACAGCACAAGTGCGATCACGGGCAGAAGAATCTTCAGCCACGCCACCACGCGAGAGTATGTGTTGTCATAAGTCGCCATATGCCTGCCCTTTGCAGGGTATGTAACACGCGTGGCGGGCAATCCAATGCCCGCGCCGCGCCATCGGCGGATCAATGCGCGAAGATGTCAATTTCGGGCCAACCTGCCAGGTCCAGCTTGGCGCGGGTGGGCAGGAAATCGAAACAGCTTTGCGCAATCTCCATCCGGTCTTCGCGTTCCAGCAACACATTCAGCTTTTCGCGCAGGCGGTGCAGGTACAGCACGTCCGAGGCAGCATAGTCCAACTGTGCCTCGGTCAACTCGGGTGCGCCCCAGTCGCTCATCTGCTGTTGTTTGGAAATATCGACCTTTAACAGGTGATCCAGCAGGTTCTTCAACCCGTGGCGATCCGTATAGGTACGGATCAGTTTTGACGCGATTTTGGTGCAATAGACCGGCGCGGTCACCACATCAAAGGCGTTCAAAAGCGCCGCAATGTCAAATCGACCAAAATGGAACAGCTTCAACACGTTCGGGTCGGCCAGCATGCGTTCCAGGTTCGGCGCGCTGGTTTGGCCTTTTTCGACCTGCACCAGATGCGCATTGCCGTCACCACCCGACATCTGCACCACGCACAGACGGTCACGATGTGGGTTCAACCCCATGGTTTCACAGTCGATGGCCACCACCGGGCCCAGGTCCAGCCCGTCCGGAAGGTCGCGTTTATACAGGTGATTGGCCATGTCTGTCCCCGATTGAATTCACAATCCCCTGATAGGCCCAAGCGGCGGCGGGATCAATGGAAACAGGGGCCGTGAAAGCGCACGCCAAAAAAACAGGCATAAATGAAACAATATATGCTAATGTGTCTTTATGTACCGGCACCAAGACCGGACAGACAACAACAAAAGACCAACGAGGGACTATTATGATCGATCTGTGGAAAGAAGCCATGGTCGAGAACGCGACAGCCTGGGTCGGCTGGGGCGGTCTGATCATCGGTATCATTTTCGGTTTTATCGTACAGCGGACGAATTTCTGCACGATGGGTTCTATTTCGGACATTCTGTCATTCGGCGACTGGCGCCGGTTTCGCGCTTGGCTGATGGCGTCGGGCGTGGCGATTGTCGGCGTGGCTGTGCTGGAACGTACTGAAATCGCCGACATGAGCTTTTCGATGTATGTCACGCCCAGCCTGACCTGGGGTGGCCATATCATTGGCGGCTTTGTATTTGGCGTCGGCATGGTATTCGGCGGAGGCTGTGTGTCCAAGAACCTGGTGCGGGCAGGGGGCGGCGACCTTCGGTCCCTCATTGTGTTGGGCGTGATCGGCATCACCGCCTATATGACCATCGGCGGGCTGTTTGGCCCCACGCGGGTGGCGATCGTGACCCCTTTGACCACTGAATTGGCCTTGGATGACCAACGTATTGGCACGATCCTGTCGGGCGTGACCGGCATGGCGTCGGGCACGGCGAACCTGATTGCCGTGATCCTGTTTGGCGGTGGTTTCATTGTCTATGGGCTGGCGAATAAGGCGTTCCGCTCGTCGCCCAGCCACATGATTGCCGGCATCGGCATCGGGTTGTGTGTAACGGCCGGTTGGCTTTTGACCGCCATGACCTTTGATGAATTTGCTGACAATCCGACGCTGGCCTCTCTGTCTTACGTGCGGCCTGCGGGGGACTCGATCGACTATTTCATGCGCTTCACCGCTTTCGAAGGCATCAGCTTTTCGGTGGTCACCACGCTGGGCGCGCTGATCGGCGCTTTCATCGGCGCTGTCAGCCAAAAGCGGTTCCATCTGGCAACCTTCAGCGATGCGCCAGACACGTTGCGCAACATGGCGGGGGCTGTCCTGATGGGTATCGGCGGCGTGGTCGCGCTGGGCTGTACGGTGGGTCAGGCAGTGACGGGGTTTTCCACCCTGGCAGTCGGATCGCTGCTGACGTTCGTCTTTATCATCATTGGCGGGATTGTCGGAATGAAGGCGATGGAGGCCATGGCCTGATCCGCGCCTGAACCAGAAAAGGGCCCCACGAAGGGGCCCTTTGGATCAGTCTTCCGCTTCGCCCAGAAGCGTCGCAATCTTCAGCGAAAGTTTCTTGTAGATATCCGCGTGGACCCCGTCCGGGTCACCGATAATCAATGGTGTGCCGGCGTCCGAGTTTTCGCGGATTGCCATGTGCAGCGGCACAGCGCCCAGGAACATCACACCCAGGCGACGCGCATCCGCCTCGGCCCCACCATGGCCGAAGATCTCCGAAATCTCGCCGCAATGGGGGCAGACAAAGGACGACATGTTTTCGATGATGCCCAAGATCGGCACATCAACATCCTTGAACATTTTCAAACCCTTGCGGGCATCAACCAGGGCCAGGTCCTGCGGTGTCGAGACGATGACAGCGCCCGCCAGGGGAACCTGTTGGGCCATGGTCAACTGTGCGTCCCCCGTACCCGGCGGCATGTCGAGGATCAGGAAATCCAGCTCGCCCCAGGTAACTTCGCGCACCATTTGCATAAGGGCCGACACCACCATTGGCCCGCGCCAGATCACCGGGCTTTCTTCATCCATGAGGAATCCCATGGACATGACTTTCATGCCGTATTTTTCAATCGGGATGATCTTTTCATCGACGATTTCGGGTCGTTCGGTGATGTCCAACAGGCGGGGGATGGA
>DFBF01000301.1:4792-5775 GCA_002367285.1 Rhodobacteraceae bacterium UBA3087
GCAACGGCAACGATGTGTTTGATACCTGGAATACCGGCGGAGGCGGGGCGCATGTCGGGTCCAGGCACACCGGGATTTTTCGCCGGTGCGGGCCGCAGTTCTGGCGCAGCCCCTTTTTCGGCGGTCAGAACCACCAACAGGCTTTCGATGCTTTTGATATTGCCGCCAACACGCTTTTCAATCTCGCCTTTCAGGGCGCCCAGATCACCAGAAAAATCGGGCGGGACATTTACGGAAATGGCGACCTTGTGCCCGCTGACCGAAATGTCCTTTTCGGCCACAAGCCCGGCCTGGACGATGTTGCCTTTCACACCGTCAACTTCGATATGCGCCAAATGCGCAAGGATGCGTGTTTTCATGTCCCCTCCCGTGGGTCAGTCTGATCGGGGTCAGCCCCGCGAATAATACATGCCGACGACGTGTTCGGCCTCGGCAAAGAACAACCAGCGCCCGACGATAACCCCCAGGATATGGCTGGCCAATGCGACAAAGCTGGTCACGTGGCCCGCAGGGGTCAGAAGGAGGAGAAGGGCCGGGAAGGCGCCGATCAGGATCGCCGCAATGATGCGCAATTTGTGGGTGTGTTTGCGCCCGACGATATGGACCATTTCATCCAGGATGTAATTGCGCGCGGTGTGCGCGCTTTCCAGCATCCGCACCTTGCCAATACTGCCCAGACCCGTGGCAGTGCCCTTGTCCGTGCCGATGGCAGACAGCCGTCCGTCGCCCATCATCCAGGCCGCAATTTGCAGCAGGGTCAGCAGCAGGATCAGGATGCCGGCAACCTTGGCCTCGCCGGCCATCAGCGCGCCACCGGCCAGCGCGTAGAGCAGGAACAGCACCGGGTTCAGCGGCATGTTCCAACGCGGGATCGTCTTCAATTGGGTATAGATCATCGACGTGGTAAGGACCGTGATCAGCGCAAACATCGCGCCGACATAGCCCAACAACGGGATCACCGTTTCAGCGAAGATCAGCGACAA
>DFBF01000301.1:5855-6573 GCA_002367285.1 Rhodobacteraceae bacterium UBA3087
CCCAGGTGAAAGGTCGATGCCACCAGCCCGCCGACCGCCATGGCATAGGCGATGGCGAAGAACGCGAGGGCCGTCATGCCGGTTACGTCAGGATAGCCAAGCCCAAGCCAGCACAACAGGCCAAAGCCAAGACCCGAAAACGTAGTGAAGATGATAACTGAGGGGGCCGGGTGCATTACAGTTTCTCCAGCGCTTTATCGAGCCACCCCAAGAAGCCTGAGGCTTCGGTTGTGACAGGTTTCAGGTCAGGGATATTCGCAGCCTCCATCGTGTCCTTGGGACGCGGCGGCAGGTATTTGTTCACTGGCTTGGTGCCCTGTTCGGGCATCAGGTCCATGCCGCCCCGTTCGGCAACCAACCTCGACACGTTGCTGTCGGGATCAGCGAAATCCCCAAAGTGACGCGCGCCTGCCGGGCAGGTGCGGACGCAGGCGGGGACGCGGTCCACTTCCTCAAGGTTTTCGTTGTAAATCCGGTCGACGCACAGGGTGCACTTTTTCATCACCCCGGCAGCCTGATCCAATTCGCGTGCACCATAGGGGCAGGCCCAGGCGCACAGCCCGCAGCCAATGCAGCGGTCTTCGTTGACCAGAACAATGCCGTCTTCGGTGCGTTTATAACTGGCGCCGGTAGGGCAGACGGTCACGCAGGGCGCGTCGTCGCAATGCAGACAGGATTTCGGGAAATGCACGGTCTGTGCGGCTTTTCCCTCTGGCTG
>DFBF01000301.1:6636-7719 GCA_002367285.1 Rhodobacteraceae bacterium UBA3087
TCCATGTCCGACAGCGGCACGCCATAGTTTTCCGTGTTCCACCCTTTGCACGAGGTCACGCAACCATGACAGCCAACACAGGTATCCAGATCGATGACAAGGCCCAGCTTCTTGTCGGTATGGGCGGGAAGAGCGGTCATTTCACCTTCCTCGCCACGTTTTTAGGCCCCTTGCCGACAGGAGACTTAATCGGTGGATGCGCAGGCTGAGATTCTGATGGTTTAGGCACTGCTTTGCTGATCTTCACGCGCAGATCGAACCACGCGGCCTGGCCGGTGATCGGGTCGGAATTTGCCCAGCGCATGCCGTCACCTTTGGGCGGTTGCAGCTCGTGGATCAGGTGGTTCAACAAGAAGCCTTCGGTCGCCTCGGGCGCACCTTCGTCCAGTGCCCAGGCCCCCTTGCGTTTGCCAATGGCGTTCCAAGTCCAGACTGTGTTTTCATTCAACCCGGCCTGATGGGCGACAGGCACGGTGATCGTGCCATGGGCCGACGTGACGTTGGCATAGTCGCCGTCGGCAAACCCGTTCTCCTCCCAGATCTTAGTGGGCAGATACAGGGCGTTCTTGCCGGTGATCTGGCGCAGCCACGCGTTTTGCGAGCCCCAGGAATGATACATGTGCATCGGGCGTTGGGTCAGGGCGTGGATCGGGAATTCGTCGATGTCGACATTGCCGTCCTCGAATGGTTCATACCAGATTGGCAGGGGGTCCATCGTCGCCTTGACGCGCGCGCGCAGGTGGTCAGGCGGCTGAATGTCGCCATGCCCTTCGGCGGCCAGCTGCAATTTGCGCAGCGGTTCGACATAGAGGTTGAACACATAGGGGGCCTCGGCATCAAAAATGCCACGTTCGACCGCCCATTCCTGATAATGCTTGTTCCAGGGCTTATAGAACTGCGCTTCGGGCGCGATGTGATCAACCCAAAAGCCGCCATTTTCGATGTACTTGTCCAGCTGCTCCGGGTTCGGTGCGCCGCGACCTTTGCCCTCGCCGCCCTCACCCCGCCAACCGGCCAGCGGGCCGACGCCGGGGCGGCGTTCGTGGTTGACCAGATAGTCGGCGTAATCCTTGAATTTCGCGC
>DFBF01000301.1:7857-8330 GCA_002367285.1 Rhodobacteraceae bacterium UBA3087
TCCGAGCTGTAGGCGTCGGAATAGATGATGTGCGGAATGACATAGGCGCCGTTGTCATCCTTGTCGGTCAGCATTTTCATGACCTCGGACGAATTCATCGACGAATTCCACGCCATGTTCGCCATATACATGAACAGCGTGTCGATCTTATAGGGATCACCCGCGTGGGCATTGGAAATCACCATATGCATCAACCCATGGGCTGACAGGGGGTTTTCCCAGGTAAACGCCTTGTCGATACGTTTGGCTTTGCCCTCGTCATCAATCAACAGGTGTTCGGGACCCATTGGATAGCCCAGATGCGGGCCGTCCAGCGGCTGACCAGGGGTCACGCCTGCGTGCGGTTTGGGGTGTGCCTCGGGCGGCTTTGGATAGGGCGGTTTGAACCGGAACCCACCGGGCACTTCGACAGACCCAAGCAGGATTTGCAGCACATGCAACGCGCGGCAGGTCTGGAAGCCGTTGGAATGCGC
>DFBF01000301.1:8358-12288 GCA_002367285.1 Rhodobacteraceae bacterium UBA3087
TTTTCGCCCTTCCAGTCTGTCCAGGGCTGGTCGATGACGATCTCTTCTTCGAACGCCACACGGGCCAGTTCGGATGCGATCGCCTTGGTGCGTGCGGCGGATACGCCGGTGCGGTCTGCCACGGCCTCGGGTGCGTGGTCCTCGGACAAATACCGGTCGGCCATCAGCTGTAACACCGGGCGATGGGTGACGCCCGCGTTGCGGAAATTGCCGGCCAGATCAGGCATGATGCCCGGCTTGTCGTAATCCGCCAGCTTTCCGGTGGCGCGGTCGATGACCTGCGGCACACCGTTTTCGCCGCGCAGGAACAGACCCTTTTCTGGTGAATTAGGGTCTTCGTTCACTACAAACCCGGCGTTGGTGTATCGCGACAGGTAATTCAGATCGATATTGCCGGACTTCATCAGCTCGTGGATCAAGGCCATGATGAACAGCCCGTCCGTGCCGGGCGTGATGCCGACCCATTCGTCGGCGATGGCGTTGTAGCCAGACCGGATCGGGTTCACGCCAATGATCTTGGCGCCGCGTTCCTTCAGCTTGCCCAGGCCGATTTTGATCGGGTTGCTGTCGTGATCCTCGGCGACACCAAACAGCATGAACAGTTTCGTGCGATCCCAGTCGGGCTGTCCGAACTCCCAGAAGGCGCCGCCCATGGTATAGATACCGGCGGCGGCCATGTTTACAGAACAAACCCCGCCATGCGCCGCATAGTTCGGCGTGCCATAGGCCTGCGCGAACCAGCTGGTAAAGCTCTGTGACTGATCACGGCCCGTAAAGAAGGCCAGCTTTCTAGGGTCTGTGTCACGGATTGGCCCCAGCCACCCGGCGGCAATATCCAACGCTTCGTTCCAGGAGATCTCCTCGAATTCCCCAGACCCGCGCGGGCCGACGCGCTTCAACGGGGCCTTCAGGCGCGACGGAGCATAGTGCTGCATGATGCCCGCAGATCCCTTGCCGCACAGCACGCCCTTGTTCACCGGGTGGTCGCGATTGCCTTCGATATAGGCGACCTGACCGTCCTTCATGTGCACATTGATGCCGCATCGACAGGCGCACATGTAACACGTTGTCTGGCGCACCTCATCGGAAACGGGCGGCGAGGTCTCGACTTGGATATTCTCGGGTCTCGTCATCAGAACATATCTCATCATTGCGATATTTGAATGAGCATGACACAGTTTTCCCTTTGATCAAAAGAAAACCATGCCGCGCGAAATCCAAGAAAATCAGGCGCGAGTCAGGCCGGGTAGGGCCAGTTTTCGGGGAGCGTAGGTCCAGACGCGTGCTGGGTCAGCAATCGTCGTTACAATAGAGACGATAGAGCGTTTCGATCACCGCCATCGCCTCTTTCGAGGACAGCGAATAATAGACCGACTGCGCCTGACGCCGGGCGGTCACCAGCTTTTCGCCCCGCAGCTTGGCCAGCTGCTGCGATACGGTGGATTGACCCAGACCGGTTGCGTCTTGCAGCTGCCCCACCGACTTTTCGCCTTCAACCAGCTTGCACAGGATCAACAGCCGCTTGTGGTTGGCCAGAACGCGCAATAGCTCGCTGGCTTGTTCAGCGGTTCTGGAAAGGTCGTCAGTGTTCACTTGGGTCTGCTCCTGGCCTCGGTTTCCTGACTCTGGTCGGATTACGACGGATTTGTCAAATCACGCTATGAAGACTCTTCTTGACCCTGAGACAAATGTATTCAAGGATTTTAATACTCAAATATACGACCAAAAGGGAGGAATGGACCATGTTAGACAACATGGAGAATGCGAAAAGCATGTCCATCATCGTGACCAAAGGCACGCTGGATTGGGCATATCCGCCCTTCATCCTGGCGACGACAGCCGCGGCGATGGACGTTGAGGTGACGATGTTCTTCACCTTCTATGGCTTGCAGCTGCTTAAAAAGGATCTGGATCATCTGAAGATTTCCACGCTGGGCAACCCCGGAATGGAAATGCCGATGATGGGAATGCACATGGCGATGCCCAACATGGTGTCGATGTTGCCCGGCGTGGATCGCATGAACACCACGATGATGAAGAACCTGATCAAGAAGAAGGGTGTGGCATCAATTCCCGACCTGCGCGAAGCAGCGGTGGAACTGGAGGTCAACATGATCGCCTGTCAGATGACGCTGGACCTGTTCGAGATGAAACAGGACGATCTGATCGACGGATTAGAGATCGGCGGCGCGGCGACCTATATGGAAAATGCGCTGAAATCCGACATAAATCTGTATATTTAAGACGCCACTGAGGGAGGAAACCACATGGCTAACCAGGAACTGAATGCAGAGGGGCTGAATTGCCCACTGCCGATTATTAAAGCCAAGAAGGCCCTGAAGGGGATGACGCCGGGCGACGTTTTGTCGATCCGCGCCACTGACCCGGGCTCGGTCGCCGACTTTGCAGCGTTCTGCAACCAGACGGGCAACGAACTGGTCAGCCAGAGTCAGGATGGTGACATCTATACCTACGAGATCAAGCGCAGCTGAACCAGCTGACGCCAAGCAAAAGGCCCCGCCAATCTGGCGGGACCTTTCGTGTTTCGGGACCCGGAATTGGTTACAGGGCGATCCGGAACCGGGCAAAGCCATCGGGGCCGTCGCCCGCAGGCTCAATGGTCACGCCTTTAACGTCATCCATGTAATCCGCCGCTTTGGGGCCAGTATCAAACAAAACCGTCGTGCCCGGTAGCGCCTTGAAGTGCCAGTTGGCATCGGCAGACGGGTTGATCGTACCCTGTTCAACAATATAGCGCACGATCACATCGCGGTTGGTGTCAGGGGCTTCGAACACGGTGGTTTCACCACCCGTTCCCGGGAAACTTCCCCCGCCACCGGCGCGATAGTTGTTTGTCGCGACGATGAACTCCATGTCATCTGCTACCGGTTGACCTTCAAACATCAGGTTCACGATCCGCGTGGCGCTGTCATCCATTGGCTCGCCTTTGGGGCCGAAGCGCGACGGCTGGCTCAGGTCGATTTCATAGGTCACACCGTCAATCACATCAAAGTTGTAGCTGGGGAAAGACGGGTTCAGCAGCACCTGGTCAGCTTCGCCCGGCGTGATCTGATTGAACATTCCGGCGGACCGTTCTAGCCACCCTTTCAGCTGTGCCCCGGTGATGCGCACGGCGCGCACGGTGTTGGGATACAGGTACAGATCAGCCACGTTCTTGATCGCCACATCACCTGCCGGCACATCGGTGAAATACTCAGGCCCACCCCGGCCACCCGCCTTGAAGGGCGCGGCGGCAGACAGGATCGGCAGGCCCTCGTGTTCCGTGCCCGCCAGCATCTGTTCGACATACCAGCGCTGGGCAATCGACACGATTTGCACCGAGGGATCATCAGCAACCAGTGCGAAATAGCTGTGCAGCGGTGCCGATGTCTTGCCAACCGCGCGGCGGATATAAGCCAGCGTTTCGTTATGTTCCTGCGCCACAGCATCCAGCACCGGTTGATGATCTTCAACCAACGCGGTGATTGAACGATCCTCGTTCCGCTTGGAGATCGGGCGGGTTTCCGACGCATGACTGACCACACGCCACTGCCCGCCTTCGTTTTCCAGCATCAGATCGATAACGCCAAGGTGCGAGCCCCAAAAGCCGCCCATTACGGCGGGTTTGCCATGAATGGTGCCTTTTTCCACATCCACACCCGCGAAATCCGCATAGGTGGGGGATGGGAAGACAAGGTGGCTGTGCCCGGTCATCAGCGCGTCGATCCCGTCAACCTCGGCCAGCGGAACGGATGCGTTTTCCATACCATCGGTGCGCTTGGCAGAACCGATACCGGAATGCGACAGCGCGATGATGATATCGGCGCCTTCTTCTTTCATTTGCGGCACCCAGGCTTCGGCCGTCTTGATGATATCGCGGGCCTGAACCTTGCCTTCCAGATGGCGGCGATCCCAGTTCATGATCTGCGG
>DFBF01000301.1:12331-14621 GCA_002367285.1 Rhodobacteraceae bacterium UBA3087
CCGATCCAGGATCACATAGGGTTTCAAAAGTGTCTTGTCTTCGCGCGGCGTGGCGCCCTGTTCTTTGGCAACATTGGCCGACACCACAGGGAAATTCGCGCCCATGACGGACTTCATCAGGAAGTCCAAACCATAGTTGAATTCGTGGTTGCCCAGGGTCGACGCGTCATAGCCCAGCGTATTCATCGCAGCGATAACCGGGTGCATATCGCCCTCCTTCATGCCGCGTTCATAGGCGATGTAGTCGCCCATCGGGTTGCCTTGCAGGAAGTCCCCATTGTCGACCAGCATGGTGTTTGTCGCTTCGGCGCGGATGTCTTGAATGATCGTCGCGGTGCGCGACAGGCCCACTGTGTCGCGCGCCTTGTCGGCATAATAATCATAGGGAAACACATGCACGTGCAGATCCGTGGTTTCCATGATGCGCAGGTGCGCCTGATTGGCTGCCGCGCGGGCGGAGAACGGGTGCAGGGCGATCAGCGATGCCCCGGCGGCAGTGCTCAGGAATGTACGGCGGTTGAAAGTTGTCATGGCAGCCTCTCTGTCTGAATTCGCGCGATCATTATCCAGGCAGCGTAACAGGGAAGTCACAGATCGGCGCGTTGTTTTTGCCAATCGGTCAATTTCAGCCGACGAACGAAATCGACGAACTGCGGCACCCAAGGGCGACGGCCAGAGGAGCGAAGATGGCAAAATCCCGCCAGCGCATTGTGCACCAGAATGCCATCATGTTTGCCATCCACACCATAACCGCGTGTGACATCGCGGGCATAGGGCAGCGTGGGGTCAACATTGTCCAACCGGGCATAATGAAATTCGTGCGCCGCCCGCACCTCTGGGCATTCGGGCCAGGGGTGTTCGTCGCGATTTGAAAACCGGGTATAGCCGCGCCCTTGGGGCCGTTTCTCCATGATCGCATCGGCGGCAATGGCCCCAACCATCGGTGCCGTGTTGCCATCGTGGGACATGGACCGGCACAGGTACATCAACCCGCCGCATTCCGCATAGCTGGGCAGGCCTACCTCGATCTTCGTGCGGATTTCAGCACGCAAGCTGTCGTTCGCGGTCAGCTCGCTTATGAACATTTCGGGGAAACCGCCGCCGATGAACAGCCCGTCACAGTCGGGCAAGGCCGCGTCCCGCATCGTGTCGAACGGGACCAGTTGCGCGCCTGAGGCTGCAAACAGTTCCAGGTCATCGGGGTAATAAAAGCCAAAGGCGCGGTCCTGTGCGATGGCGATTTTCACATCCGGCATGGGCAGCGGTTTTGCCGCCGGGGGCGTGGGCAGGTCGGGCGCGGTTGCTGCGATACGCTCGATCGCCTCCAGATCGACCGAGCTGCCGACGATGTCGCCAAACGCGGTGATCATATCGTCCAGCGCATTGGATTCCGCAGGGGTGGTCAGGCCCAGGTGACGTTCGCCGATCTCCAGCTTGGCATTGCGATGCACCGCGCCGACGACCGGAATATCAGTGTATCGCTCTACGGCCTCGCGCAGCTTCTTTTCATGGCGTGGGCCGCCGACCTTGTTCAGGATCACGCCGGCGATGTTCACCCAGGGATCGAACGCGCGATAGCCGGCCAAAAGCGGCGCGATGCCGCGTGTCATGCCACCCGTGTCGATCACCAGAATGACCGGCAGGTCCAGGTATTTCGCCAGCGCCGCGTTGCTGTCGGACCCGTCCATGGACACGCCATCATACAGGCCTTTGTTTGCCTCGACCAAGGTCAGTGCGCCCGCGCGGGCGGTGAAGAATGGCAACAGATCTTCGCCGCACATGGTGTTGAAATCGAGGTTGTAACATGCCCGCCCGCTGGCCTGCGCCAGCCACATCGGGTCAATGTAATCCGGGCCCTTCTTGAACGTCGTGATGCCCTTGGCGGCAAAGGCCTGCGCCAGCCCCGTTGAGATCACCGTCTTGCCCGAACTTTTGTGGGCCGCAGCAATCATGAACCGGGGCGCGTGCATCAGCCCGCTGCCGGGATCTTGGTCGTGTTTCGTGTCGCCCAGATGTCTTCCGCCATGGCCTGGGCGGCCTGCATCGTGTCGGCTTTGCCCATGGTTTTCAAAGCGATCGCCATAGTGCCGGTGACGGCCCCCAGCGCATAGGCATCGGTGTCTGTCCCGAACCAAATGTCTTTCAGGCGGGTGATGTCCATTTCCGTATCCTTGGGCGCGTGACCGTCGTCCAGCAGCGCGGGCCAGGTTTCTATCTCCAGCCCATCGGTGCCGTGTGTAGTCCAGACCTGGGTGGGTTTGTTAGGGCGGCGTTCGACTTCGCCACCATC
>DFBF01000301.1:14680-37756 GCA_002367285.1 Rhodobacteraceae bacterium UBA3087
TCCATGAAGCCGCGATGGAAAATGCCCAGAACCGTTGCCTTGGCATTGAACGGATTCAGCATGCGGGTGAAGCTGTGGACCGGGCTGCGCAGGCCCAGGATCGGACGCAGATTGATCAGGTCACGCAAGGTGGGCGACAGGACCTCAAGCGGCACATAGGCAAAGCCGGTGGCACGGATACTGTCAGCCGCAGACTGAAAGCTATCCGATATGGGCACGCCCAGATATTCCAGCACTTCGCGCGTATATACGCGCCCCGGCGTGTGGCCTTCGGTGCCGTGCATGAACACGCTGTAACCCGCGCCCACCAATGCCAAAGCAGACAGGACATAATACGGCAGCTGCACGCGTTTTCCCGCATAGCTGGACCAATCCAGGTCCACCTCAGGCAGGCCCTCAGGCAAGTCGAACGTGGCCTTGCTGCCCGCCGCGAACCCGGCGATTTCCGAAGGGGCCTCCTCCTTCAAACGCAGTAGCATCAGAAAGGCGCCGATCTGTTCGCGCTCGGCCTCGCCACGCAATAGCATTGCCATGGCCTCGCGGCTTTCCTCCAACGTCAAATGCCGTTGCTTGGTTTTTCCGCGCCCCAGAATGGCAACGAATTTCGAAAATGGGTGCTGTGTCATGGGTCCGCCTTACCTGTCAGCAGGCAGGTTCGCATCCGACAGATTGGTTGGCAAGACCCGCAGAACCTTCGCGCCCAGCCCTGCGGCAAACAAGGCGATGGCGACGCCCCCCAATCCCAGCAACAATTCATAGATCGACGGCGCATAGGGGTTCACGATGCCTTCGTTGAAGCCTTCGATCACATCAAAGCCCGGGAAAATGTCCAGCGGATACGCCTGGCCGCCAATCACGATCACATAAATCTGTGCAAAGCCGCCGATGATGACCAATGTCGCGGCCAGCACAGTTGAGCTGCGCGATGGGTTCAGGAACACCAAAGCGATCGGGGCCAGCCCGCCGATAACAACCTGCACCCCCCAAAATAGCAGCGTGTAAATTCCGCCATCGCGCAGGATGAACCGTTCAACGCCACCATGTTCGGTGGCATACAGGTTGGTCAGATGTTGCACGGCGGTGAAATACAGAACGGCAGCGGCAAAGATGCCCAACAGCCGCCCCATGCGGATCAGCAGCGCGTCGCCAAAGATACGGCCCGACAGGGTGAACAGCCACAGCGTGACCAGGATGAAGACCGCCAAGCCAAACGCAAAGCTCATGACAATGAACAACGGCGCCATGATCGCAGCGTCATAGCCTGGACGCGCCACCAGCCAGCCAAAGATCGACCCGGTGCCGGTAGTCAGTGCCAGACGCCACAGGAAGGCAACCAGACCGGCGGCTTTCACCAGACGCGGGTCCACCTTGCGCATCATTTGCAGCACCAGATAACCGCCGACAATCACGATGAACCCGTTATACAGCAACACGTTCCAGGCAAAGACCGAACTGAAGTTATACGTGGTCATGGCGACGATCAGGCGGTCCGGGCGACCCAGGTCCAGCACGACAACGGCCAACCCGCCCACCAGCAGGGCAATCGCCAAAAGCGACGAAAACCGTGCCATGGGCTTGTATGCCTTCTGCCCGAACACGGACGCAATCGAGGCCACATTCAACGCGCCAGACGCCGCGACGATCAGGAAAATCGCAAACACGTGCGGCAGGCCCCAGACGATCTGGTTGGTCATACCGGTGATGACATGGCCGTGGTGTTCGACGGTATAAACGCTCCACAATGCGGCCAGGATGAAGGCGGCCAGAAGTCCGCCCAGCTGCATGACCTGGGGTGTTGCTCTTATCTCGCGATAAATCGTGCGCTCCATGGTCACCTCACATGTTTTGGTAGCGAACGGCGGGGTTCAACCCCAGGTCGTCACGCAGCGCGATGGAGGGGTATTGCTCCAACGCTTTGGAAATCGGGCTGTCGGGGTCGTTCAGATCACCAAACAGAATGGCGGAATGTCCGGCTTGTTCGCAGGCCTCGACGCAGGCCGGAATGCGGCCCTTGTCAACGCGGTGCACGCACAGGGTACAGCTTTCAACCGTGCCATTGCCACGCGGCGCGTTGACCTTTTGGTCGGCCACCGGTTCATGCACGAACGACCGCGCCTTGAACGGGCAGGCCATCATGCAATAGCGGCAGCCGATGCAGATATGTTTGTCGACCAGAACGACCCCGTCGGGGCGCTGCATCGACGCGCCCGTGGGGCAGACATCGACGCAAGGCGGGGCCTCGCAATGTTGGCACATGATGGGCGCGGACACGGTGCGCCCGGTCGATTGTTCCTTCAACGTCACCTTGCGAATCCAGGCGGGGTCGGTTTCCGGTGATCCGTGGTCGCCATGACCCCAGCCGTTTTCGGTCGAACAGGCGGTCACGCAGTCGCTGCAATCCGCGTCACATTTGCCAGCGTCGATCAGCAGCCCCCAACGCTTGCCCGCGTCAGCGCCTTTGGCATCGGCCGAGCCACCAAAGGCCATCAACGTGACCCCCGACGCCAATGTCAGCGAGGCGACAGCAGCCCCAGATTTCAGGATATCGCGGCGGGTCAGTTCAGCACGGTTTGTCATTGCTCGGCCCCCTCGACACGGGTCAGATATGCGGCGATGGAATTTGGTTCATCGGCTGTGGCCATGGTGCGGTGAATGTCCGTGGATGGCTTGGATGTGTGGCACATGAAACAGTCGACCTTCACGGCGGCATAGTCATGACAGGTCCGGCAAAAATGCTGTTCATTGTCATAGCCCACCGGTTCCCCGGCGACTTCAACCGCGTGGCAGTCGAAACATTGACCCAAGCTGGCGCCAATGTCGCGATCTCCCTCGCGTAGGGTCAGGTCGCGGTCATGCTTCATCATCTCCATGTGATTGCGACGCATGTAATCATTGCCTTCGGGATGCGGATCGCCCGTCGCCACCGGGATGGCCGGCATCAGATCGCCCGCCCATACCGGTGCAGCCAAACAGGCCAACAAAAGAGCAATCCGCATGATCATTCGCCAAGTCCCATCTTGATATAACCGGTCGGACAGACATCGGCGCAGATGTGGCAACCGATACAGCGGGTGTAATCGGTTTCGACATATCGCCCGACGGTGCGGTCGGCCTTTTTCACCCGATGCACGGCGTCCTGCGGGCAATAAATCACGCAGTTGTCGCATTCGAAACACATGCCACAGGACATGCAACGTTCGCCTTCTTTCTGGGCCTGTTCCTCGCTGAGCGCTATAATGCGTTCTTCGAAATTGCCCAGCACGCTGTCGCCTTCGATATGCACCTCGTCGCGCACCTCGCGCGGTATGAAGTTGAAGTGGCCTTTGAACAGTTCCGTGTGTGGGATGATCTGCCCCCGCGAGCGGTCCTCAAAATTGTGCACGGCATAATTGGCGGACGCGGTGCCGCGGTCCTGCACATGGTCATATTCGCCGGGCTGCTTGCCGCGCCGGGCCAACTCTTCCATCAGGTTGAAGTGATGCACGTCCACCTTCGGACGCTTGGCAACCTGGCCGTCATCCAGAAAATCGGTGATGGTTTCGGCAGCGATGCGCCCCTGGCCAATTGCGGTCGTCAACAGGTGCGGGCGGATGATGTCACCGCCGGCAAAATGCTTGTCCTGCCCTTTGACCTGATAGGTCGGCGAGGTGTCGATAAAGCCGCGCCCGTTGTCCAGACCTTCGACCCCGGTCATGTCCCCAAACTGACCGATGGCAGAAATGATGATGTCCGCCTCCAGCGTGAATTCGGTGCCTTCGATTGGTTCAGGAGTCATGCCCTTCATGGTGCATTCACACATCTTCAGCCGGGTCGCCTTGCCGTCGGCATCGACGATGACCTCCAGCGGCATGACGCTGCCTTTGATGTCCACGCCTTCACGTTTTGCGTCCTCGCGTTCGTGTTCGGCGGCGGTCATCTGTTCAATCGGGAACAGGCTGGTCAGGGTCGCCTGCATGCCCTCGCGGGTCAGGCTTCCGGCCACATCTTGGGCGGTGAAATCCACAGCACTGCCCGACGGGTGTTCGGATGGTTTCACCTCGGTAATGTGACCCAAACGCCGCGCAACACTGGCCACGTCGATCGAGGTGTCGCCGCCCCCGACCACGACAACCTTTTTCGCGGTGCCCAGCACATACCCCTGGTTGAACGCGTCTAGGAATTCGATGCCGTTGATACAGTTTTCCGCGCCCCAGCCTGGGATTGGCAGGTCACGACCGTTCTGTGCACCCAGAGCCCAGAATACGGCGTCAAAGGCGCGATCCAATTCCTCCATCGAAACATCTGTGCCGACGCGGGTGCCTGTGCGCACATCGACGCCCATGTCGATAATCCGCCCGATTTCGCGGTCCAGCATGTCGCGCGGGGTGCGGTATCCGGGGATGCCGTAACGCATCATGCCACCCAGCTTGTCATGCGCTTCGAACAGCGTCACCGCATGGCCGTCCAGCCGCAGAAAATAGGCCGCCGACAGACCGGCAGGGCCGCCGCCAATGACGGCGATTTTGCGACCCGTATCCGCGCCTGGCGTTGCCATCTTGACGTTGTTCTCATTGGCCCAGTCGCCCACGTATTGTTCGACCGCGTTGATGCCGACGTAATCGTCGACCTCGTTGCGGTTGCACCCGGCTTCGCAAGGTGCGGGACAAACGCGACCCATCGTGGCGGGAAACGGGTTGGCGGATACCATGCGCTGGAACGCGTATTCCTGCCAGGCCATATCGGGGTCCGCAGGTTTGTCCATGCCACGCGCGATTGCCAGCCAGCCGCGGATTTCATGACCCGAGGGGCACGAGCCCTGGCACGGCGGCGTCTTGTGAATATAGGTCGGGCATTTATACGACGTGTCGGCCTGGAAAATCTTTTCCTCCAGATCCCAATCGGCTTCGGTTGCACCCTCTTTAAAGCGCCGGAAGTTGGCTTTCTTTTCGGTAACCTCAGTCATTGGTATCCTCCGCATCGTCGATCTCTTGGCCAGTCAGAATGATGGCGTTCGAGACGAGTTGGTGTACCGACAGGATCGAATCCATGTCGTATCCGTATTTTGGCATGACCTTGGAAAACTGCGTTTTGCAGATGGCGCAAATTGCGGCCATGTGGGTCACGCCGTGGTCTTCGGTGACTTGTTGCAGCGCGGTCATGCGGGGGCTGGCCCCCTTGACGCGCAGGTCCATCAGATCGTCTGTCAGAAGTCCCCCGCCACCGCCACAGCACAGGGTGCTTTCGTGGGTCGTGTCGCGCTCCATGTCGAAATAATTATTGCAAACCGCCTTGATCACATTGCGCGGAATTTCGAACTGGCCGCCGGGCTCATCCCCCATGCGGCTGGCCCGTGCGACATTACAACTGTCATGATAGGTCAGCCGGATATGGTCGTTCTTTGACTTGTCGAAAGTGAACGTACCCTTCTGAATTTCGTCCCAGGTGAATTCCAGAATGTGCTGCGGGATCGGGTAGTTCTGATCCAGAAAATCAAACGGCCCGGCCAGCGTGTTCATAAACCCATAGGCCACCCGCCAAGCGTGACCGCATTCCCCGAAAATGATGCGTTTGACGCCCAAATCCTGCGCAGCTTTTTTGATCCGCAGTGACACTTCGCGCATCTGATCCTGGTTGCCAATGAACAGGCCGAAATTCGCGGCTTCGGAGGCATAGGAGCTGACCGTCCAGCTAACGCCCGCCTCGTGAAACACCTTGGCGTATCCCAGCAGCCCGTCGATATGCGGTTCGGCAAAGAAATCCGCGCTGGGCGTGACCAACAAGATATCGGCGCCGTGTTCATCAACGGGAATGCGGACGGACACACCGGTTTCGTCCTCGATGTCTTCCTCGAGGTCTTCCAATGTTGCGCCCAGAGCCTTAGCAGGCAGACCCAGATTGTTGCCGATCGCGTGGACCTTGCCGATGATCTCGTTTGAATATTTCTGCCCGATGCCCACATGCGCCAGGATGTCCCGCGCGGCCATGGTGATTTCGGCGGTGTCGATGCCATAGGGACAAAAAACCGAACAACGGCGGCATTCGCTGCACTGGTGGTAATAGCTGTACCACTCGTGCAAAACATCTTCGGTCAGGTCACGTGCGCCGACCAGCCAGGGGAAGTATTTCCCGGCAAAGGTAAAGTACCGGCGATAGACGCTGCGCAGCAGGTCCTGGCGCGCGACCGGCATGTTTTTCGGATCACCCGTGCCCAGGAAATAGTGGCATTTGTCCGTGCAGGCACCGCATTTCACGCAGGTGTCCAGATAGATCTGAAAGGCGCGGTTGGTTTCGGCCATCTCGGCCATCTTTTCGAGCGCCCTTTCCTTCCAATCAGGCACCAATTCACCGGGAAAGCCCAAAGCCTCTTGATGGATGGGGGCGGCGATAAACGGCTTCAACCCTTCCATCGCGCCGTGTTTCAGACAGGGGATGTCCAGCGGGTCGTCCATCTGCGGGATGTCTTCAGTCATGCTGTTCCCCTTCGTTGTCCCAACGGCCAACATGGCGCACGTCGCGGGCATTGTCGGCCTGCACGCGCGAGGGGGCAAAGAACAGGCCCGGCGCGTGCAACAGTTTCGAGATCGGGAAGATGATCATCAACGTGGCGACCAGCCCCAGGTGGATCAGAAGGAAGGGATCAGCCGGCAAATCGCCGATCCGGAACCGCAACAGGCCCAGCATGAAGGCTTTGACGGCGATAATATCAGTATGTGCGACGAACCGCATGGTCAGGCCCGAGCCGCCGATCGCAATGATCAAGGCCAGCATCAGGTGGTCCGATGGGTTCGAGATATAGCGGATGCGTTCCACCAGAAACCGACGCGCCCAAAGGCCAGCCAACCCGGCCACCATGGCAAACCCCGCGTAGGTGCCAAAGGGTTGGATAAACGCGACCCACCCCCAGACATCATAGGTGAAATACCGGAGGTGGCGGGCCAGAACCAACCACATCGACATGTGAAAGACCCAGCCGAACGCCCAGATCCATTTGTTTGATTTGAACAGGCTTTCAAAGAATAGCACTTCGCGAAACATGCGAAGGATCACGCCGGTTCGTGTCGTGGGCGACGGGGTTACGGGAATGCGCAGTGGCGCCGGGGTGCGGGCGTATTTGCGGATTTTCATCGCAAGACCCACGACCAAAAGGGCAGTCGCGACATAGAACAGCAATGCGTAAATCGTGCCCAGCACGCGGACTCCTCCCATATTGTGCCCTATTGTTATTGTTCTTCAGGGCATTATCTGGTTGGCGGCGCAGGCTCCTCCTCCCGCGCCGCCGGGGTGCATCTTCTCAGACGCAACCGGTCGGTTTCGGCAGACCGGCAATTTTGCAAGCCTGCTTCGCCGGACCATAGGGGAACAATTCGTACATGTACTTATTGTTACCCTTTTCGGGACCCATGGTTTTCTTGACGGCTTTGATCAGCACGCGCACGGCCGGGGCGATCTGATATTCGTCATAGTATTCGCGCAGGAAATTCACGACTTCCCAGCGTTCATCGTCCATCTCGACGTCTTCAGCCTTGGCGATCACGTCGGCCAATTCCTTGGTCCATTCGCTGAGATTGGTGATGTAGCCTTCTTCGTCATGCTCAACGGTCGTGCCGTTTACTTCGTATGCCATGTTCGCTTTCCTTCGTGTTGAAACGTGTGTTGGTTACAGCCAATTCTGTGTCCGGTCGTGTGTCGCGACCAGATCGACGAACCCCGCATAGTCCACGCCCTGAACGCCTTGCATTAGGCGTGCGGCATCAACCCCGCGCGCGGCAAGGTCGGGGGACAGGACATAAAGGGACACAGATTTCGCCGCGTTTGCCATGATCTCGGTCAACCCGGTGCCACCCAACCCGCCATAGACCCCGTCTTCGATCATCAGAACGGCGTCGCCGTCCTTGCAGTGACCCAGGCAGGAAATCAGCGATTGATTGGCAAAGGGCGATTTGTTCACAGTGTGCAGTGTCGACATGTTCCGCCCTCCCTAAAAGCTCAAGACGACATCGGCGCCAGCCATGACATCCGCCATTTCCGCGCGCGAGATGATCTTGATCGACGGCTTTTCCGCCCAATCGTCATCTTCGTCTTCATACATGACCTCTTGCAGATCGTCGGCCGTAAGCCCGCGTTCCGCCAGGCTTTCGGCTTCGACATACAGCTTGGTCACGTCGTAATCGCCCAGCGCCCGGAAGGTCGGCGAGAAGTTCTTGACCCCGATCCCATCCGTGTTCTGGCCTTTGGTCAGCTGAAAGACGCCATCGTCCAGAAACGCCAGGCTGACGTCTTGGTCAAAGGCCGCGCCGATCAGCACGACCTCCAGGCTTTCCAGCGCGTAAATGGTCCCATAGGGCGCCTTGCGGTTCACATAGAGGAAATTCTTGATGGTCATGATCCGCCCCTAGTCCCCAAAAGTCACCAGACGGTCGGTCTGGATCCCCATTTCGATCAGCTGCCCCAGCCCGGAAATCCGGAACCCTTCGGCAATGTTGTTGGCGTCTTTGCCCTGACGGGTCGCCTCGTTTTCATCCAGCAACCCGCGGCGCTGGGCGGCGGCGATGCAGACGACCAGGTCGATCCCGTGACCCTTGGCAAGCGCGGTCCAGTTTTGCTGGATATTGCGTTCGTCCTGGGGCGGGATCGACAGGCGGGTCGAGACATTGACCCCGTCGTGATAGAAAAAGACGCGCGGCACCTCGTGGCCCGCATCAAGCGCGGCCTTCACGAACAGATACGCGGAATCCACGGCCTGATGCGTGTAAGGGCCTTCGCTGACGACAACTCCGAATTTCACGGGCAGCTCTCCTTAGAAATGAACGTGCGCGGACATATTCATGGTCTTGCGCGAGCCAGTCCATGTGTCCAGGTGATGCTTGGTGAATGCCAGGTCGGTCATTTCAAAGAACCGGCTCCAGCCAATACGTTCGATCCATTCACCCATGCGTTCCCAGTGTTTCGCATCCGCCTTATAGGCATCGACGATCTTGCGCACGACGTCGCGCACTTCGGGCCAATGCGGCGGGTTGTTGGGCAGGTTGGCAATGGCCAGCTTGTGGAACGTCGGTTTCGATCGGGCGTTGGAATGCTTGCCACCCACCCAGATCGCGATCTTGGTGCTTTCGGCACCGTTGATCTGCATCGGCGGGCAGGGCGGATAACAGGCGCCACAGCAGACACATTTCTTTTCGTCCACCTCCAGCGACGGTTTACCATCCACCATCGCGGGCCGGATCGCGGCCACCGGGCAGCGGGCCACAACGGCGGGGCGTTCGCAAACATTGGCGACCAGATCGTGGTTGATCTTGGGCGGTTTGGTGTACTGCACATTCACGGCGATATCGCCCTGACCGCCACAGTTGATCTGACAGCAGGACGTCGTGATGCGCACGCGGTTGGGCATCTTTTCTTCGACGAAATCCTTGTGCAGCTCGTCCATCAGGCTTTTTACAACGCCAGACGCATCGGTGCCCGGAATGTCACAGTGCAGCCAGCCCTGGGTATGGCTGATCATCGACACGGACGCGCCCGTGCCGCCGACCGGAAAGCCCGCACCTTCCAGCGCTTCGATCAGGGGGGCGACCTTTGCTTCGTCTGCAACCATGTATTCGATGTTCGACCGGGTGGTGAACCGCACGTGGCCATCGGCGAAATTGTCGCCAATGTCGGCCAGTGTGCGGATCGTGAACACGTCCATCTGGCGCTGGGTGCCGGCGCGAACTGTCCAGACCTCGTCGCCAGATTTCGATACGTGGTGCAACACGCCGGCGCGGGGGCGGTCATGCCAATCCCAGTTGCCATAGTTGGCCTTCAGGGTTGGGTGCATGTACGGGAACGGGTCCGGTACGCCAACCTCGTCCGGAGTGCGGGGTTTGTTGGATTGATCATTCATGTCGTTTCCTCCCTCAACCGGATTATTCGGCGCTGACGGTCAAGCCCGCCTCGCGTGCTTTTTTCTCGAACCACTCGGCGGCGGCTTCGTCAAAGTCATCCGTGCGCACATAGGACGAGGTGCGCGGGTGGTTGACCATGTTGGGATCGGGGTCGACTTCGACCGCCTCAAGGAAGGCGGGCAGGCCGATCCGGTCGATGGTTTCACCGATGCGTTCATGTTCCAGCGCGTTGTCGGCGAAGAATTCGATGCAGGTTTCTGCAAAGTCTTCCAGCGCCTCGAAATCTTCGTCCGTGTCCAGCTTCATGAAGGGCACGATCATGGTGCCCATCAGGTCGCCGACCTTCAGGCTGCGTTTGCCGCCGATCATGATCGACACACCTTTGTCGTCACCGGGAGACAGCGCCTTGGTCATGACGTTGATGCAGTGCATGCAGCGCACGCACGACCGGTTGTCGACGTCCAATGTGTCGTCGTCATTCAGCGACAGCGCACGGGTCGGACACATCGAAATCACCGTATCGATCGTGTATTTGCGACCTTTCTCGGCGACGTGTTCTTTCACCTTCTCCTGGTTGACCTTCATGTCATCGCGCCAGGTGCCGATCACCGCGAAATCGGCGCGGTGGATGGCGTTCACACAGTCGTTCGCACAACCCGAGAACTTGAATTTGAACTTATAGGGCAACGCGGGGCGGTGCATTTCGTCCAGGAACTTGTTGATGATCGACCGGTGCGCGCGCACCTCGTCATAACAGCTTTGTTCACAACGGGCGTGGCCAACGCAGGACATGGCGGTGCGCAGCGCGGGGCCCGCGCCACCCAGGTCAAAACCCATCGCGTTCAGCTCATCAAAAGCCGGTTGTGCGTTTTCCGAGGAACAGCCCTGGAACATGATGTCGCCGGACTGACCATGAAACGCGATCAGGCCCGAGCCGTGGCGTTCCCAGACATCCGCCATCTGGCGCAGCAGGTCGGTGGTATAGTGATACCCGGCAGGCGGCATGACCCGCAGCGTGTGAAATTCCTTTGACGCCGGGAACCTGTCCGCGACTTCGGAAAACCTTGGAATGATCCCGCCACCATAGCCGAAGACCGATAGGGTGCCGCCCTTCCAAAAGCCCAGCCGTTCTTCATAGGAATGGTTCAGCTGACCCAGAAGGTCGTTCACCATTTCCTGATTGTTCGGAGTGCCTTCGTCGCGCAGCCGTTTCAGGCCGGTCACAAAACTGGGCCATTTGCCCCCCTCCAACTCATCAAGCATGGGTGTCGGGTTGATATCCTTCTTGGACGCATCGTCTTTCATGTCGTTCCTCCCTCACGAGCTGTTCGCGCTTGGTATTTTCGACCGATCACAGCGACCAACGGCGCGTGCAAACCCCAGCTCCTCCCGGTTTCTGCACATGCAAAGTGTCCTGCGTCATTGCTTTTCAATCTACACATCACGATAATCGAATGTAAGAAAAATGTTGTCACGTCGTTGAAAAATAAGGATTTCATGATGGGTGATGCAAGAAGGATGACGTTAGTGGAAGCTGAAGAAACGGGTAACCCGCACAAAGGTAACGAGTTTTTCTGGCAGTCGGCAAAGGCCGATAATTTCTATCGGAAATGGCGTGATAAGCGGCTTGAAGCAGCTGAGTGGACTCGTCGCGCCGGTTTCGTACAGATCGAAAATCTCGCCAACCTCACCGAATCTGAAAGATTCGAACTCATGCGGCGATGCAGCATTTCGAATATTGCGCTGTATCAGACCGACCCGGGCACAGATCCCCGCCTTGCGCTTCGCGATTTCGCCGATGGGTTTGCATTGCGTATCGCTGAAAAGCACCGGTCGGCGGGCGGTGATGGCATTGTCGCCTTGCGTGAAAGCAATGCGCCCGCGCAGGTCGGATACATCCCCTATTCCAAACGCGGCATGAACTGGCACACGGATGGGTATTACAACGCGCCCAAAGACCGGATCAGCGCCATGGTGTTGCACACCGCGGTGCCGGCCGATGACGGTGGCTCGAACCAATTCCTGGACCACACGGTGGCGTTCATCCGATTGATGGATGAAGACCCAGCCTTTGCGCAGGCTTTGATGGCTGATGATGCCATGTCGATCCCGCAGGACGATACCACGGGCCGCCCTGTCTCGGTCGGTCCGGTGTTTTACCCGGATCCCGACACCGGCGCATTGCAGATGCGATACACCGCGCGGACCCGGTCAATCACCTGGAAGGATGATCCGCTGACCGCCGAAGCCGCCGCCTGTCTGATGGAAAAGCTGGCCGATGATCCCCTGACCATCTCCTTGCGTTTTGCCGCCGGGCAGGGTGTGTTGTGCAACAATGTGCTGCATGACCGAACCGGGTTCGATCCAGATGCCGCACAATCCGATCGCACTGTTTATCGCGTTCGTTTCCACAACCGCGTGAAAGGAGTCTGACATGGCCAAACTGAGCGACCTCATCATTTCGCACCAGGAGGTAACCAGCTTTGCTGAGTTGGAAAAGCTGGTGGCCCACGCGGGCGAAAGCGGCCTCATGCATCTGGAGTTCGACCTGAAGCCCGATTACCGCGACACGCCGCGCAAATGGGAATGGCTATTGGAATCCGCGTTCACCCGGGGCACGAAATATGACTGAGCCCGTGCGCGAGATCGCCAAGTTCGAATTGCCCTATATGCGCAAAGCCGAACTGCGTGAGGTAGAATTCGACAGCGGCATGAAAATGCTGCGCCTGGTATTGCGTGAAGGCAAGCGGATCACTCAGGTGGATCTGGACCCGGACATTGCCCGCTCTATTGCGGCGGAAATGACCGCCTGGGCCGATACAAAATAGAGGCGTACAATAGGGCTGTCACGAAACGGTTACGCGGGTATTCTATGCCGCACAGGCTTGCTTAACCGTCGAAAAGGACACCCCATGACTCGCATCGCTATCAACGGCCTTGGCCGTATTGGGAAACTTGTTCTGCGGGCGCTGATTGATGACGGCGCGCCGGGTGAGATCGTTCTGTTGAACGACCCCGTGGGGGATGCCCATCAGCACGCCCACCTGTTCGAATTCGACACGGTCCACGGGCGTTGGGACGCCGATATTTCGCATGACGAAGACAGCGTCACGGTGAACGGCCAGCGCATGCAGTTGACCAATTCCTGGACGCTCGAAGACCTGCCGCTAGACGGGATCGACATGGTGATCGACTGTACCGGAGCCTTTAAGACGAACGAGAAATTGGCGCCGTACTACGGGGCTGGCGTGAAAAAGGTTGTGGTCAGCGCCCCGGTGAAAGAAGAAAATGCGCTGAACATGGTCTTTGGCGTGAACCATCACCTGTATGACGGTCATGACTTGGTGACGGCAGCGTCTTGCACCACAAACTGTCTGGCCCCGGTCATCAAGGTTGTGCTGGAACATCTGGGCATCAAACACGGGTCGATGACGACAATCCACGATGTGACCAACACACAGACCATTGTTGACCGCCCGCACAAGGATCTGCGCCGGGCTCGGTCCGCGCTGAATTCGTTGATCCCGACCACGACGGGGTCCGCCAAGGCGATCACGCAGATTTTCCCGGAGCTGACGGGCAAGCTGAACGGCCATGCTGTGCGCGTGCCGCTGCTGAATGCTTCGCTGACCGATATGGTGTTTGAACTGGAACGCGAAACCACCGTTGAAGAGGTGAACGCCCTGTTCAAGACCGCTTCGGAAGGCGAATTGTCGGGTATTCTCGGCTATGAAGAACGCCCGCTGGTGTCGACCGATTACACCAACGACCCGCGCTCAACCATCGTTGATGCGCTGTCGACCATGGTGGTGAACGGCACACATCTGAAGATCTATGCCTGGTACGACAACGAATGGGGATATGCCTGCCGGCTGGCGGATGTCACCCGCCTGGTTGGCGCGTCACTGTGAGCAAACCACAGGGGTTCAGCGCCTATGTCGCCGTGACGGTGGCCTATTGGGCGTTCATGCTGACCGATGGCGCGTTGCGGATGCTGGTGTTGTTGCATTTCCACACGCTTGGGTTCAGCGCGTTCACGTTGGCGTGGCTGTTCCTGCTGTATGAATTCATGGGTGTGATCACAAACCTGTCGGCAGGCTGGATCGCGGCGCGCTTCGGCCTGACATCGACCCTATATGCGGGTCTAACTTTGCAGATTGTGGCCCTCGTTGCTCTGGCGCAGCTGTCGCCACAGTGGGCTGTCGGCTTCAGCATCATCTATGTGATGGTCGTTCAGGGCCTGTCCGGCATCGCCAAGGACTTGGCCAAGATGTCGTCCAAATCGGCGGTGAAACTTCTGGCCCCCGGCGGCCACGGTGGGCTGTTCAAATGGGTTGCGGCGCTGACGGGGTCCAAGAACGCGGTCAAAGGGTTTGGCTTCCTGCTGGGGGCCGGATTGCTGGGGACTGTTGGGTTCACCGGGTCGGTAATTGGTATGGCAGCCGTTCTTGCCGTCATCCTTGTCGGCATTGCAATCTTCATGCCAACCGGCCTGCCAAAGGGCTCTAAGTCGGCCAAATTCAGCCAAGTTTGGTCAAAGGACGCCAATATCAACCGCCTGTCCCTGGCGCGGATGTTCCTGTTTGGCGCGCGCGACGTGTGGTTTGTCGTCGGCATTCCAATCTATTTCTACGCCGTGCTGTCAGATGGCACCGAAGAGGGAAACCGCGCCGCATTCTTCCTGATTGGCAGCTTCATGGCGCTGTGGATCATCGCCTATGGTGCCGTCCAGGCCTGGGCGCCCAAGCTGCTGAACGCGGCCAATCGGCCTGAGGGTGACATGATCCACGCGGCGGTGACCTGGGTCGGCATTCTAACAATTGTGATCACAAGCCTGACGCTGATCTCTCTGTTCCCCGGCCCGTGGCTGACGCCCATCTTGGTTGTGGGGCTTTTGGCCTTCGGTTTCGTTTTCGCGGTGAATTCTTCGGTGCACAGCTACTTGATCCTTGCGTTTACCTCGCAGGACCGTGTGACCATGGATGTCGGGTTCTATTATATGTCCAATGCGGCGGGGCGCTTGCTTGGCACGTTGCTGTCCGGCCTCAGTTACCAGATAGGGGGGTTGCCCCTGTGTTTGGGTACAGCGGCCGCCATGGCTGGGGCCAGTTGGCTGGCCGCGCAGCGCCTTGCGGCGGGGCAAGCTGCGTCCTAGGCTGATGCTATGGACTATGGCACGCTGATCGACGACGAAACCTGGGCTTTCATTCACAAAACGGCGGAATTCTATCCTCCTGATGCGACAGAAATGTCCATCGCTCAGCAACGCCGTGTCTATGACGCCATGTGCCGCGCTTTCATGCAGGAGCGCCCGAGGGGCATAACAAGCAGGGATAGAGCCTATAATGGTGTTCCGGTTCGGATATATGAGACAGGCAAGCCTGATGTCACCGTGATGTTCTTCCACGGCGGCGGGTTCGTCGTCGGAGGGCTGGAGAGCCACGATGATGTTTGCGCCGAGATCTGTGCCAAGACAGGGTTTCGTGTTGTTGCCGTCGACTATCGCTTGTCCCCGGAACATCCTCATCCTGCGGCCTTCCAGGATGCATGGACTGCAACGAAATATGCGGCTCTAACGCACCCTAAGATGCTGCTTTTGTGTGGCGACAGCGCCGGGGGAAATCTGGCCGCCGCAGTTGCGCATCATGCCCGTGGCAAAATTGACATTGCCGGCCAGGTTTTGATCTATCCCGGCTTGGGGGGGGATGCGAACGCCGGGTCGTGTCTGGTGCATGCCCATGCGCCGATGCTGACGCGTGAGGAAGTCGTCTTTTACATGGATATCCGCCAGGCCGCGCAAGGTGATCCAACTGCCGAACCGTTGTGCGACACAGATTTCGGAAATCTGCCAGCAACAGTTTCTATCACGGCGGAATGTGACCCGCTTTCGGATGACGCCCGTGACTATGCCGCCGCAATCACATCTGCAGGAGGGCTGGCGCAGTGGATCTTCGAGCCGGGTCTTGTGCACGGGTATCTGCGGGGCAGAACAACTGTTGCCCGAGCCCGTGACAGCTTCGGGCGGATCATTGCCGCTTTGACGGATTTGGGGGCTGGTCACTGGCCCGACTGACCCTTTCCCCCGCGTCGCCAATCCTATAACTTGTGGGCGAATGCAAAACGCGGAGAGACCCATGACCCAACGCCTTCACCTCGTCTTTGGTGGCGAGCTTGTCGATCCATCCCAAAACGTCTTCAAGGATGTCGATGCGATCGAAGTGGTCGGGATTTTCCCGGACTATCAAAGCGCCTATGACGCCTGGAAATCCAACGCCCAGCGCACCGTCGACAACGCGCATATGCGGTTTTTTATCGCGCACCTGCACCGGCTGAGGGAAGAAGAGGCGGAAGCCTCGGCAACCGAGGAACTGGGCAACTGAACCGACCAATGCGTTACGCTCCTGGCTTGCAACTGTATCTGGCGCAACAGCGTCGGCGTGGTTTGGGCTGGGCGCAAACGCAGCTTCAGACCCGCCTGTCAGCCGGTCAGGAAGACCCTGATCGTGGGGCGGAACGGCTTGGGAAAACGTCTCTAACCCGGCCTGATGGGCCATTAGTTTGGTTCCATGCCGGGGGGGAAAGCGGCGCGATGGCATTGCCCGAACTGTTTTCCCGGCTTCAGGTCGAAAGGGACGATCTGAACTTTCTGATCACCACCACCCGATACAACCCCAAGCACCGGCTGGATGCCTTGTTGCCCGGCAACACGCGGCACCAATATGCGCCCTATGATGTGCCCCAGGCGGTCGAAGCCTTTTTGGCGCACTGGAAGCCGGACATTGCGCTTTGGTCTGATCACGACCTGCACCCTGCACTGATCACAGCCACGGCTGAGGCGAACATCCCCCAGATCATGATAGATGCCCGCATGCCGGATGACGTCCAGCATCGCTGGCGTTGGCGCCCCGGTATGGCCCGCAATCTTTTGCGGTGTTTTTCCAACATCCTGGCCGCCGACGGTCAAAGTGCGCGAAATTTTCGCCGTTTGGGGGCTGATCCTGACAAGGTTGAAGTCACGGGGTTCCTTCAGGAAGGTGGCGCGCCTTTGCCCTGTGTGCAGGGAGAAAGGGACCACATGGCGTCCGTTCTGGCCGCGCGCCCGGTTTGGTTGGCTGCCGAGGTGAGCGCCGAAGAAGAAGAAACCGTTCTGGCCGCATATCGCCAGGTCATTCGCCGCTCACATCGTTTGTTGCTGATTCTGGTCCCTGCAGACCCGGAAAGAGGCTCTATTCTTGCGGAAAACCTGCGAGACGAAGGCTGGATTGTTGCGCGCAGATCGGTGGATGACGACCCTGGACCTGAGGTTCAGATCCTGGTGGGGGATCAGGCTGGGGAAATGGGCCTGTGGTACCGTCTTGCGCCGGTCACGTTGATTGGTCAGACCTTCGACGGGGGCGAGCCGCGGAATCCTCATGAAGCGGCGGCCTTGGGGTCCGCCATTCTGTTCGGAGCCCACCCGGCCCGGTTCGCAGAACGCTTTAACCGTTTGGCCGAAGCAGGCGCAGCCCGACGTGTCCACGATACAGCCAAACTGGCCGCCGAGGTCGAACACCTTTTGGCACCGGACAAGGCGGCGGGCATGGCGACTGCGGCGTGGGAAGTTTCGACCGCCGGGGCAGAGGTGACGGATCGTGTGACGTCGCTGATCCACACAACGCTTGATGCGCGGGGGATTTAGGCAATGCAGGCACCACGGTTCTGGTTCACCCCTCCGACGCACCCGGATTGGCGCGCACGACTTTTGGCGCCTTTGGGTGTGCTTTATGGAGCCGCAACGGCCAGGCGACTGGCGCGGGGCGACGGATACCGTGCCAGCATTCCAGTGATTTGTGTGGGCAACATAAATGCGGGCGGAACAGGCAAGACACCGACGGTCATCGCCTTGGCGCAGCGTCTTGTGGACCAGGGGGTTGCGGTGCATGCTGTGTCACGCGGGTTCGGTGGATCGCTCGAAGGCCCCTTGCAGGTCAGCGAACGCGACCATTCTGCCGCTCAGGTCGGGGACGAACCCCTGTTGCTGGCCGCCTTTTTGCCCACGTGGATCGCCAGGGATCGAGTGCAGGGGATCAAGGCCGCCGAAGCCGCTGGCGCACAAGCGATCCTGATGGATGATGGGTTCCAGAATCCGAGTGTTCACAAGGACTTGACCTTTGTGGTTGTTGACGCCGCCAAGGGCTTTGGCAATGGCCGCTGTCTGCCTGCGGGGCCATTGCGTGAACCCGTGAATGTGGGTCTAACACGCGCTGATTTGTTGCTCAGCATCGGTCCGGGCCCGGCCCAATCCCAATTTGCCAAGACTTGGCCAAATGTGACCTGCCCCCATGCCACCGGTCACCTTGTGCCGCTTCAAACCGGCATGGATTGGCAGGGAATGGATGTGCTGGCCTTTGCGGGCATCGGTCACCCTGAGAAGTTCTTTGCCACGCTTACCAATCTGGGTGCGAACCTCTTGCGCAGCGAGGGGCTGTCGGATCATCAGCCTTTGACCGAAGCCTTGATGCGGCGCCTGGAACTGGAAGCTGCCACCCTTGGCGCACAGCTGGTGACGACCGAGAAAGATGCGGTGCGCTTGCCAGAGACATTCCGACGCAAGGTGCTGACTGTGCCGGTGCGGCTGGACCTGTCAGACTGGGCGCCTGTCGATGCCGAACTGGTCCGAATTGGCCTGAATTAGACCCTGATGTCACGTATCGGCACATCCCTTTGGGGATGTGCCACGCCCAACTGGCGGCGACGCCGAAGGCGGCAACGATGGGCGGGAGGGTTACGCTTTGGACGCCAGCTCGGCCCGGATTTCATCCGAGTGCTCGCCCAGTTTCGGGCTGGGGCGTGTCATGGCCTGGTCGGCCCCCGAAAAGGTGAACGGCGCACGGATGGTTGGGATACCGTCCAGTTCGGTCTGCATGCCGCGGGCTTGCACGTGCGGATCGGCAAAGACTTCGCCCAGGTCGTTGATCGGCCCGGCAGGCACGCCCTTGTCTTCGCAGGCCTGCAACAGCTCGGCCTTTGTGAAGCGCGTCGTTGCCCCGGTCAGGCGTCGGGTCATTTCATCGCGGTTTGTAAGGCGGTCGGAATTGGTCAGGAATTCGGGTGCGGTCGCCATATCATCCAGGTCCAGCAGGGTGCACAGGCGTTGGTATTGTCCATCATTGCCGGTTGCGATGATGATCCAGCCATCAGCGCAATCAAACACCTGATACGGCGTCAGGTTCTGGTGTGCGTTGCCAATGCGTTGCGGCGCGATGCCTGTGGTCAGATAATTCATCCCTTGGTTCGCCATCACCGAAGTCGCCACATCCAGCAACGCCATGTCGATATGTTGGCCTTTGCCGGTCGCGCCGCGCTGATGTACGGCGGCCAGGATTGCGGTGGTTGCGTACATGCCGGTGAAAATATCCGTCACCGCCACGCCAACCTTTTGCGGCTGTCCAACCACGTCGCCGGTCACCGACATCATGCCGGACATGCCTTGGATGATATAGTCATATCCGGCGCGGTGGGCATAAGGCCCCGTCTGTCCGAACCCGGTGATCGAACAATAAATCAGACCCGGATTCAGCTGGGATAGAGACGCATAGTCCAGACCGTACTTGGCCAACCCACCCAGCTTGAAGTTCTCGATCACGATATCTGCGTCGGCCACCAGATCACGCACCAGGGCTTGACCTTCCTCTGACGTGAAATCCGCAGTGATCGACCGTTTGCCCCGGTTGCAGCTGTGGAAATAGCTGGCGGACCGGTCGTCTTCCCGTTCGATGAACGGCGGACCCCAGCGGCGAGTATCATCCCCCGCCGGGCTTTCCACCTTGATTACATCGGCACCCAGATCGGCCAGGGTCTGACCAGCCCAGGGACCGGCCAGAATGCGGGCAAGCTCGATAACCTTGAGCCCCTCAAGCGGTGATGTCATTTACTGCCCCAGCTTTTCGTCGACGATTGCCTTCAGCTCGGCATAGGACATATTCTGGTACTTTTCACCATCAATCACCAGGGTCGGGGTGGCGTTGATTTCATCCTCAGTCCCGTTTTGTTGCCAGGCGGCGACCATGCCCTCGGCCATCGACCGATCTTCAAGGCAGGCGGTCATCTGGTCATCATTCATGCCAGCCATGCGGCCCAGCTTCTTGAGGTTTTCCAGAACTTCCTGCGGTTCTCCCGTGCCGATCCAGTCACGTTGGCCGCCATAGATCAGGTCGTTCATCCCGTGATACCGCAGCTCTCCGCCGCAGCGTGCAATCATGCCGGCCCACAGGCTCAGCCGGTCGAAATAAACTTCGCGGTGGATGAACTGAACCTTGCCAGTTTCAACATACTCGGTCTTCAGCTGCGACAGAACTTCCTCGTGGAAATTCGCGCAGTGCGGACAGGTATAGGACGCATATTCGACAATAGTGACGGGCGCGTTCGGATCGCCCATCGGAATATCGGGGGCCAGGACGACATCGTCACTGGTCTGGGCCAAAGCCGGGTTCACGCCGGGCAGCGCGCCGTTGGTCTGGTTCAGGTAAATCGCCCCACCGCCTGCAACAAGCAATGCGCCAAGCGAGAGGGTAACTGTACGACGGTCCATTGGGTCAGCCTTTTCTGGTTTCCTGCCGAGATAAGATATTTTGTCCCAGAGCTTCAAGGGCTGCGCGCAAACCATCGTCTTTGACGGGGGCTGCGGTGTCACGGGCCTTGGCCTGAGTTTCGGGGTTTGGTTTCGGTTTTGCCTTAGGGGCTGCGGTGAATTCGACTTGGCCTTCGGCAAATCCCGTGGGGGCGGTCTGTGTGATCCGTACACGGGCGATGGCGGTGTATCCATAGACCGCATTCACCTTGTCACGCAGCTGTTCCTTCTGCATTTCCAGCATCGGTGCCTGCGCCCCGGTGGTCAGAATGGTCAGCGTCGCGCCCAGCCCCTCGCGGCCGTATTTCACGTCCACCGGACGGGCCACCGCGGCGGTCTGGTCGCCGACGATTTCAGGCCAGTGGGTCAGCAACCGGGTCACGGCAAAACCGCGCGCCTCACCCGCCTTGCGGATGCGCGCGGTCAGAAGGGAAGCGGTCCGTTCGAACCCCCGTCTGCGCCGTTCGGGTTTTTGCACCGGACCTTTTTGCCCCGTATTGCTGGCATGTTTTTTCATGACGCCTATTCTATCGTTCATGGGATGCTATGCCATAGCAAAGCCGGTGAGGGGCAAAAACAAATGCGTGATGAGTTAACTGCGGCGCAGAAATCTGCCGAGCTTCTGGCTTGGTACGACCGCCATGCGCGCGATATGCCGTGGCGTATTGGCCCCGCCGATCGTGCCGCTGGCGTGGTGCCCGACCCCTATGCGGTCTGGCTGTCCGAAGTGATGTTGCAACAGACCACCGTGGCGGCCGTAAGAGCCTATTTCACCCGATTCATGTCTCTTTGGCCCACGGTTCAGGATTTGGCGAATGCGCCGGAGGACCGTGTAATGGGCGAATGGGCAGGGCTCGGATATTATGCGCGCGCCCGCAATCTGTTGAAATGCGCACGCGAGATCACGGCACGCGGTGGCTTTCCTGACACCCGCGAGGGGTTGATGGAACTGCCGGGCATCGGCCCTTATACCAGCGCCGCAATTGCCGCGATTGCCTTTGATCGGTCCGAAACCGTTGTTGATGGCAATGTTGAACGCGTCATGGCGCGAATGTTCTGTATTGAAACGCCTCTGCCTGATGCAAAACCAGAGATGAAGGATTGCGCCGCCCGTCTGACGCCCCCCGAACGGCCCGGTGATTATGCCCAGGCAGTAATGGATTTGGGGGCCACGATCTGTACGCCCAAAAGCCCCACATGTGGCATTTGTCCCTGGAGTAGAGACTGCTTGGCACGGGAAAAGGGTCTTCAGGCGACGTTGCCTGCCCGCACGCCGAAAGCGGCGAAACCGGTTCGTCTTGGCATCGCCTATCTGGCGCGCAGACCCGATGGGACCTGGTTGTTAGAGCAGCGCCCCAACAAGGGCCTTTTGGGGGGAATGCTGGGCTGGCCGGGCGCGCCTTGGGGTGACATCGCGACCGAATCTCCACCAATGCAAGCACACTGGCACGAGGTCGGCGAGGAGGTCCGCCACACCTTCACCCACTTCCACCTGCGCTTGTCGTTGCGGGTGGCCCGGGTGGCGATGGAGGCCGAGCCACAGACCGGCAGTTTTCAACCTGTGCGCCCCAGCGATCTGCCGACCGTCATGCGCAAAGCCTTTGATCTTGCCCGCAGCGTCGTGCCGCATTGAGGCACCGCCCCAACCGTCGTATAAGGCGCGCGGGGAAATGAAAGGATTACGCTCATGGTCCCGGCGTCCACGATTGCCAAACTCAGCCACGCCGCGCCTTTTGCGTTGTCTCTGACCCTGTTGCCGCTGGTCTGGCTGGCGGCGAAATACGGCGGCTGGGCCCTGTTGCTGCCGCCGATGGGCGCATGGTGGTTGTATACCTTCCTGGACGCAGCCCTGGGGCGAAACACGGAAAATCCCGATCTGGATACGCCGGTCAGTTCGCTGTTCTGGTATCGCCTGATCACCATGATCTGGTTTCCAATCCAGGTTGTCCTGATCTACGGCACGATCTGGTATGTCAGCGGCGCCGATCACCTGAATGGTTGGGAAAAACTGGGCGTGTTCTTTGGCGTCGGCGTTCTGACGGGCGCCGTGGGCATCGTGTATTCCCACGAGTTGATGCACCAGTCCAACAAGCTGGAACGCTGGTTGGCCGACCTGTTGCTGGCAACCGTGCTGTATTCGCATTTCCGCACTGAACACCTGTTGGTGCATCATCCCTATGTCGGCACCCCGCGCGACGGTGTGACGGCACGATATAACGAAGGGTTTCACCGCTATTTCCTGCGGGTTGTGACGCATGGGTCGCTGTCCGCCTGGAAGGCGGAAAAGGCGATGTTGGCGCGGCGTGATCTCAGTGCATTTGACGCCGCCAACCCGTTCTGGCGCTATGGCGCATTACAGCTTGCCGCGATGTTACTGGCGTTGATCCTGGGCGGTTGGGTCGGGCTGGGTCTGTTCATTTTCCAGGCTATCGTCGCGATCTGGCAGTTGGAGCTGACGAACTATGTCGAACACTATGGTCTGACCCGGAAATATCTGGGGGATGGAAAATACGAACACGTAAAGCCGCACCACAGCTGGAATTCGGATCAAAAAGCGTCAAACTGGTTGCTGATCAATCTGCAACGCCATTCAGACCATCACTATAA
>DFBF01000132.1 GCA_002367285.1 Rhodobacteraceae bacterium UBA3087
TTGGCAGAAGGCATCAATCGCGCCGGGCAAGGTCACGGCATCAGGGGTGTTCAGAGGCATGACGCTGTGTCCGGCCTCACGCATCTTAGACGCACTTGCAACGGCTGGGGCCTTGCCTGATCCGTTAAAGGCGTGAACGTCATCGCTGCCTGCTGGTGAAAACAGAACAAAGCAATCGCCGCCAATGCCTGTCATTTGCGGTTCGCAAATTCCTAGCAAAACCGCGCCTGCAATGGCTGCATCCATAGCATTGCCGCCACGTTCCAGAATTTCGACGGCAACCTTGGACGCAAGTGGGTGCGAGGTCGCGCACATCCCGTTTTTCGCCAGAACCGGAGACCGCCCCTGCAAATGAAAATCACGCATACCAATCCCAATCTGATCCGCTACAAGCGAGACATTAATGCGAAAGGATAGGAATGCAATTCGTTGGACCACGGGTTATGGTCTTTGTCTGCGGTTCGATCACAGGCAGCGCCCTGGTGCAAAACTCAGGGAAAGATAATTTGCGCCGGGGTGCCGTTCATAGTGCAAGTCTGAGGTGAGGTTTCGTACCAGCATCCAACCAAACCCGCCTTCGGGTAGGTCTTGTGGTTCAACATCCAGCCTGGGTTGTGCTCCTTCGGGGATTTTTAGATAAGGAAGTGGCGCACCGTAGTCCACGATTTGAAACGCCAGACGGTCATCCAAAAGCTCGCCGCGAACATGGATTTTGTCGTTCAGGCACCCGGGTTGGGCATGTTCCACAATATTGTTCAGCACCTCTGCCAGAACCAGTTCTATCTCTCCGCGAAACCCTGCGCAGAAGTGAAGTGAGGTCGTCCAGACGCGTAGCTTCGCGAGGCATTCACGCACGTTTTCTTCGTGACCGGAGAACCGTATATCCAGCAATTTGCGGGGATTCATTGGCCTGACCCCAACAAGAGCAGGCTCAAGACATACCGACACTCTATTCCTGACATTCAAGAGCGGTTTCCAGCGTGTCAAAGATATTGAAAATTGTGTTCATCCTGGTCAGCTGAAACACTTTACCAACATTTTCGGTCAGGCCAGTCAGATCCAGTGGACGATCCGTTCCCAATTGCTTCATCGCTGCAACGATGGCCCCAAGCCCGCTGGAATCAACAAAGTCGACCTGACTGAGGTCAAGGACGACCCGCCCTTCACCTGCGTCCGTTTGTTCACGCATTCGATCCTTGAAACGAATGGCAACAGAGGCATCGATTCGGTCTTCATGGACTGTCACGATTTGGGTGCCACCATCAGCCTTGCTGGAAATGTTCATTTCATTGCTCCCACGGAAATCTTTGTGCAAAAGTCTGGACCCAAAGTCTTACTATTCTGTATGCAGAGACGACTTTTGGAGACTGAGACATGAAGAACGTAGTGATCGCGGGTGCCGCCCGGACCCCAATGGGTGGATTTCAGGGTGTGTTTGACGGAGTTGGTGCATCGGTTCTTGGAGGTGCGGCTATCAAGGCGGCGCTGAAAGATGCAAGAGTTGAGGCTGTCGAAGAGTTGCTGATGGGGTGCGTCCTGCCAGCCGGGCAGGGCCAAGCGCCCGCGCGCCAGGCGGGGTTTGCTGCAGGCTTGGGTGAAGACGTGCCCGCCACGACCCTGAACAAGATGTGTGGATCGGGAATGAAGACCGCCATGAACGGGTATGATCAGGTCGCTCTTGGTCATACCGATATGATGGTCGCAGGCGGCATGGAAAGCATGACTGAGGCACCGTACATCCTGCCCAAAATGCGAGGCGGTGCACGACTGGGTCACCAACAGGTGCAGGACCACATGTTCCTGGACGGGTTGGAGGACGCTTATGACAAGGGCCGCCTGATGGGCACCTTTGCCGAAGACTGCGCCGAGAGCTTTCAGTTCACCCGCGAGGCGCAGGACAAATATGCGCTGAAATCGCTGTCCAACGCGTTGGCGGCGCAGGCATCCGGGGCATTCGAAGGTGAAATCGCCGCCGTCACCGTGACCTCGCGCCGGGGTGACACCGTGGTGGGTGAAGACGAACAGCCCGGCAATGCCCGGCCTGAAAAAATCCCGACGCTGAAGCCCGCATTCCGCAAAGATGGCACGGTGACGCCTGCTAATTCGTCGTCGATTTCCGATGGTGCGGCGGCGCTGGTGATTGCATCCGAAGATGCCGCAAAGGCGAAAGGCCTGACCATTCGCGCCCGCATTCTGGGCCATGCAAGCCACGCCCAGGCGCCCGGCCTGTTCACCACCGCCCCTGTGCCCGCCGCGCAAAAGCTGTTGGAAAACATCGGCTGGACCAAGGACGATGTCGACCTGTGGGAAGTAAACGAGGCGTTTGCCGTCGTACCCATGGCGTTCATGCATGAAATGGGCCTGTCACGCGACATCGTGAACGTGAACGGCGGCGCCTGCGCGTTGGGCCACCCAATTGGTGCCTCTGGCACGCGCATCATGGTTACACTGTTGAACGCGCTGGAAAAACGCGGACTGAAACGCGGTGTGGCGGCGATCTGTATCGGTGGCGGCGAAGGCACGGCCATCGCGATCGAGCTGGCCTGATGGGGGCACCGGTGGACTATGCATCATTGGCGGCCGCGATCCGGTCGCTGACTGAAGGCGAGGACGATACTGTCGCCTTGATGGCCACCGTCGCTTGTGAATTGCACCACGCGGATGACCGGTTTGATTGGACCGGGTTTTACCGCGTGGTTGCACCTGATCTGTTGAAGATTGGGCCATATCAGGGCGGCCACGGCTGCCTGCAAATCCCGTTTTCACGCGGGGTTTGTGGCGCGGCGGCCCGAACCGGTGAGGTTCAGCTGGTCGCCGATGTTGACGCCTTTCCGGGCCATATTGCCTGTGCATCATCGACCCGGTCGGAAATCGTTCTGCCGGTGTGGAACAAGACGGGGGTTCTGTTGGGGGTGCTGGACATTGACAGCAACCAACCGAATGCGTTCACGCAGGGGGATGCAGATGCGCTGACGGGTATTCTGGCGGACGTTTTTAGCGGCTAGCCAGCTGTGCCGCTGGCGCGGCGTGACTTTTCCAGACACCGCCCACCCGCCCGCCCCGGTGTCTGAAAAAGCCACCGGGTGGGCCCCGCCATGTCAGAAATCACTTGCTACGAATCAATTCTATGCCCCATGATGAAAAAATACGTGAAATTTTCACGGCTGATTTCATCAAGGAGAGACCGGTGCTGCACAGCGATCCGAACCAGAACAAAAGCCTGGGTGCCGATCTGCGGGCGTTGCGCAAGGGGCGCGGGCTGACGTTGACGGATTTGGCCGAGACGTTGAACCGGTCGGTCGGTTGGCTGTCGCAAGTGGAACGCGATATGTCCGAGCCGTCGATCTCTGATCTGCGCGAAATTGCCCAGGCGTTGGGCGTTCCGATGTCGCTGTTGTTCGCCCATTCAAGTGCTCCGGCTGAGGAGCAGGGGTATGTCGTGCGGGCCGGATCGCGTCGCCCCATGGGGTCGGGCGCGGAAGGTCTGGTCGAGGAGTTGTTGTCCCCTGACCTGACCGATGATTTCGAAATGGTACATTCGACCTTTGCGCCGCAGTCCGCCATGCAAAAACCTGCCAATCGCCCAACGCAGGAAGTTGGGTACATGGTGGCGGGCAGGTTGGATTTGGAGATCGGCGGGCGCAGCTTTTCTGTCGGGCCTGGTGACAGCTTTCGCATCAAACATGAACCCTATCAGTGGGCCAACCCCCATGATGAGCCGGCCGTTGCGATCTGGGTGATCGCCCCGCCTGTGTATTGAAAGGTTTGAGATGAAAGGGCATTGCCTGTGCGGCGCCATCACGTTTGAAACCTCGGCAATGCCGCAAGGCGTGTCGATGTGTCATTGCAGCCAGTGTCGCCGCCAATCTGGCGGCATCTGGTCTTCGGCTTTCGTGGCGCAGGACGCTTTGATCATCACCGGTGATGTGCGTTGGTTTGCGGCGTCTGACACGGCGCAGCGTGGATTTTGCCCGCGTTGTGGATCTTTCCTGTTCTGGCAAGGCACGGGCGAAGACACGATCAGCTTTGCGCTGGGCGCGGTGGACAATCCGACCGGCATGACGCTCGAAAAGCACATCTTTGTCGCGGACAAGGGCGACTATTATGACATTGCGGGCGATGTACCGCAGCACGACCAATAAAGGAGGCAACCATGTCCGATTTTCCCACTAAAGCCCGCGTGGTCGTCATCGGCGGAGGCGTTGTTGGCGCATCGACCCTGTACCACCTTGGCCTGAAGGGCTGGACCGACTGTGTTCTGCTGGAAAAGAACGAACTGACTGCCGGGTCGACCTGGCACGCAGCGGGCAACGTGCCGACCTTCTCGACCAGCTGGTCGATCATGAACATGCAGCGGTATTCGACCGAGCTTTATGCCCGTCTGGGGGATGAGGTCGACTACCCGATGACCTATCACCAGACCGGGTCGATCCGTCTGGCCCACACGGCAGAACGGATGCAGGAATTCGAACGTGCCTGTTCGATGGGTCGGTATCAGGGCATCGAGATGGAAATCTGGACCCCGGAGGAAGCCAAGGCGCATTATCCCTTCCTGGAAATCCACGATCTTGTTGGCGTTCTGTTTGATCCGTCGGATGGCGACATTGACCCCGCGCAGCTGACCCAGGCCCTGGCCAAGGGTGCGCGCGATATGGGGCAAAGGATCATCCGCTTCTGCCCGGCCACTGGCGTGACCCAGCATGATGATGACACCTGGACCGTGCACACCGGCAAGGGCGATATCGCCTGTGATATCGTGGTGAACGCCGCCGGATATTACGCCCAGCGCGTCGGTGAATGGTTCAAACCTTATGGCGGGCGCACCGTGCCGATGATGGTGATGAGCCACCAGTATCTGCTGACCGAACAGATCCCCGAAGTCGAAACCTGGACCAAGGAAAACGGCAAGAAACTGCCGCTGATCCGCGATGTGGACGTGTCTTATTACCTGCGTCAGGAAAAGGGCGGCTATAACCTTGGCCCATATGAGCCAAGCTGTCGCGCCCACTGGACCGAAGCCAGCGACCCGATGCCAGACGATTTCAGCTTTCAGCTGTGGCAGGATGATCTTGACCGGATCGAAGACATTGTCACCGACGCGATGGAGCGCGTACCACTGATGGCGACTTCAGGTGTTAGCAGCGTGATCAACGGGCCGATCCCCTATGCGCCTGATGGCCTGCCCCTGATGGGCCCGATGCCCGGCGTGAAAAACGCGTTCGAGGCTTGCGTGTTTACCTTTGGGATCGCCCAGGGCGGCGGGGCTGGCAAATGCCTGGCCGAATGGATCGTCGACGGCGCGACCGAATGGGACATGTGGGCGGTCGATCCGCGCCGCTATACCGATTACACCGACCACGATTACTGCGTCGCCAAGGGAATGGAGACCTATGGCAACGAATACGCCATGCATTTCCCGCATCACGAATGGCCTGCCGGGCGGGACCAGAAACTGTCACCGGTGCATGACCGTGTGATCGCCAATGGCGGTGTCATGGGGGTGTATAACGGCTGGGAGCGGGCCAACTGGTACGCCAAAGATGGCGATGATACCTCGCTTGAAGCAACGCATACCTGGAACCGATCAGGCCCCTGGCAGCACCGCGTCAAAGAAGAATGCGAAGCGGTGCGTGATGGTGTCGGCGTGCTGGATCTACCCGGTTTCTCGCGCTTTGTGGTGAAGGGCGAAGGGGCTGCGGAAACGCTGCGCGGGCTGGTCACCGGTGGCTTGCCGAAGGTGGGCCGCATGAACCTGGTCTATATCGCCAACGCCCAGGGGCGCATCCTGACGGAAATGTCCTGTATTCGCATGGAGGACGATGAATTCCTGATGATCACCGCCGCCACGGCGCAATGGCATGACCGTGATATCCTGATGGGCGCGATGCCCGCCCCTGTGACGGTCGAGGACGTGACCACCACCCGTGACACGTTGATCGTGACCGGCCCGAAATCGCGCGACCTGATGGCGGGGCTGACGGATGGCGACCTGTCCACCGGTTGGTTGACCCATCAGGCGGCGACGGTTGCCGGCCAACCCGCCTATCTGATCCGCGTGTCCTTTGCCGGGGAATTGGGTTGGGAGATACATGCGCTGAACGACCATATGCCCGCGATCTATGACGCGGTGACAGCGGCGGGCGCCAAACCCTTCGGCATGTGGGCGCTGAACGCGCTGCGTTTGGAAAAAGGCTATCGTGCCTGGAAGGGCGACCTGTCGACAGACTATTCGCTGCTCGAAGGTGGGCTGGAGCGTTTTGTCAAACTGGACAAACCCCAGGACTTCCCGGGCAAGGCGGCGATCCTGGCCGAGAAACAGCAGGGTGTGAAGAAGCGGTTCGTCACCCTTGTCGTGGACGCAGGCGATGCTGATGCGCCCTATATGTCCTGCATCTGGTCAGGCGATGAAATCGTCGGTGAAACGACCTCAGGGGGCTGGGGGTATCGGGTCAATGCGTCGATTGCGCTGGGCATGGTGCGCGCGGATATGGCCACGCCGGGCACCAAGCTTGAGGTCGAAATCTATGGCCAGAAATGCAAGGCGGTGGTTCAGGAAGATCAACCGCTGTGGGACCCGGAAAACGACCGTATCCGGGCCTGATACCCACGTACCAAAGGCACCCTGATGAGCCAACCCTTGCATCACGCATCCACCCGGACGGACACGATCCGCTTTGACATCCTTGTCAGCGATGGCTTCGTGCTGACGGAACCGGCGGGGGTGGTCGACACCTTGCGCATCATGAACCGGGTGACCCCGTCGGATCGCTTTGCGTTTCGATACCTCAGCCGCCACGGTGGGCGTGTCCCTTGTCGTGCTGCACTCGAGGTTGAGACCGCCCCCGTGCCCGACAAGCCGGAGGTCGACTACCTGGTGGTGATTGGCAATTCTAGCCCTGCGGCACCTGGCCTGTCGGTGCAGGACATCGTGCGTCGATACACGCACCGCGGCGCCAAGGTCGTGCTGTTGGCCGAGGCCGCATTACGCCATATCGCCAAAACCGCACCCGACAGCGCCCGCACGACCCACTGGGAAAACTCGGCCATCCTGGGCGAAGGCCGTGTGACCATTGATCCCAAATTCGCGCTGGCGGTCGAAGATGGTGTGATCCTGACCTGCGCGGGCATGGGCGCGACGGTCGGTCTGATGCTGGCGCTTTTGAACCGTCATGTGCCGACCTCAAAACTCATGGCGGGTGCAAGCATTTTGTTGCATGATCGAATTCGCGACTGCGCCACACCAATTCGATCGTGCGTTGCGCCTGAACAAAGCCAACACTCTGCTTTTGAACACCTTGCTGTCGATCCAGGAAATCGGTATCGCCTGCGGTTTTCTGGGCGGCTTGTCTGGCCCGTTCAAGGCCATGTTCGGCACCACGCCGCAACAAATCCGGGGTCGGAAAAGCCAACAGATTTGACGTTTTCGCAGGTTGAGCAGGCTTAGCCGTGGCACGGTTTCCCCATCGAAAGGATCACGCGATGAAGATTACTCTGAAGGACGGTGGTACCGGGCAGGAACTGATCCACCGTTCGACGATGCCCGCCCATCCTCTGTGGTCCGCCAAGGTGATGATGGAGGACCCTGATCTGGTTCAAACGGTACACGAGGAATACATCCGCGCCGGGGCCCGTCTGATCACGCTGAACACCTATTCGACCACCCCCGAACGTCTGGAACGCGAAGGCGAGGGCGATATGTTCCACACGCTTTACGCCCAAGCCCAGCTGCTGGTGGAACGCGCCCGTGACGCCACCGGGGTGGACGTGAAAATCGCCGCCTGCTTGCCGCCGCTGCACGGGTCATACATCCCTGATATGTCGCGCAGCCATGATGACCTGCTGCCTGCCTATCGCCAGATTGCACAGGAACAGGCGGCCGGTGCGGACGTGATGCTGGGCGAAACGCTCAGCTCGATTTCCGAACTGACCGCGGCGACCCAGGCCGGGCTGGAAACGGGCCTTGCGACCTATGTCTCGATGAGCTTGATGGATGACGGCACCGCCCGTCTGCGTTCGGGTGAACGCCTGTCTGACGCGCTGGTGGCGCTGAAGGCCGCCGCACCCACTGCCATCGGGTTGAATTGTTCGACCCCCGAAGTGGTCAGCAAACACCTGCCAGCGCTTGCCGCAACGGGCCTGCCGTTTGGCGCCTATGCCAATGCCTTTACCGGCATTGATGCGCTGAAGATTGGCGGCACGGTTGAAGGGCTTCAGGCCCGCAGCGATGTGACGCCCGAGCGGTACACGGAATTCGCCCAGGGCTGGGTCGATATGGGGGCCACGATCCTGGGTGGCTGTTGCGAAGTCAGGCCAGCGCATATCAAACACCTGGCCGATCACTTGCTGGCGCAGGGCCATGTGATCACCGGAGATCTGGGATGACGATCCCGCGCCGGGTGACACCTCGCACACCCCGGATCATCGCGGTTTCAGTGGTCTTTGCCTATGCCGCGCTGGCCTATGCGTTGCTGTTTTTCGGCAACCTGTTCAGCCAGGCCAG
>DFBF01000057.1:0-2377 GCA_002367285.1 Rhodobacteraceae bacterium UBA3087
CGCTTGGAGGCCTCCCAGACGGGTCGACGATCTGGGGGCGAGCAGGCCAGAATGCCGCTGTCGCCAAAAATCATCACGTCACGCACCTGATCGAATGTCTCGCCCACCAAGGCCATGCGGTGCGACCGCCCCGGGGCCAGGGGTTTGCCCCCCTCGACCTCAGAACGGACCCACTCGGCCCCGGCGCGGGTTTTCCCCGCGCCACGACCGCCCATGATCACCCACGTTCGCCAATCCCCTTCCGGGGCCAGCTGATGGGGAAGCGCCCAGAATTCGAACAAATAGGGCAAAGACATAATTGCACCATCACTCAGGCTGGTCAGGAATGCTTCCTGATCCTCCTGCGCGACGGAGCACAACCATTCGGCGCCCGATCTCATCGCGTGCTGCGTCAAGGTCAAGCTCTCCTCCGGCCTCAAAACCAGGTGCTTTGTTACGGGCTTGGTCAACTCGTTTCCTTTCATCAATTACACTTTGCATTGCCGCGCGGGCTTCGCCTGTTCTCTTCTTGATATCGGTGACATCTTGCCCTTCGCCGGTCTCAAGACTGGCGACGAGGATGTCCAATGCGAGGATTGCGCGATCGAAATGCCGTTCGACGGCAGCCAGAACATCGTTGTGTTCCGGGGCCGTCTCCTTCCCTGGGGGCGTATTCAAAGTCATTTGCTTGATAGAGCCTCTCATGCTACCTCCGCACGAGTGAGACGAAAAAAACGGCCGCCGGGTTTCCCCGGGGCCGTTGCCCATCTCATCTAGCATGTCACAATCTATACGCGAAACCGGACGGTCTGTCAATCCGGGCGACGCGACGGCCGCCCGGCAAGTTCATGATTTGTTAGGGTTTTCTCGCACCCGATTGGCGCGGACAGGCACTCTCAAGATGCTACTGATTGGCGCGTTCTGCCTCAATCGCGCGCCACTTGGCGACATTGTCATTGTGCTCGGACAGGGTCTCGGCAAAGGCATGCCCGCCGGTGCCATCGGCGACAAAGAACAGGTACGGCGTGCTGTCCGGGTTCAACGCAGCCTCGATTGCCGCTTGGCCTGGGTTGGCAATCGGCGTCGGCGGCAAAGCGTCAATCACATAGGTGTTGTACGGCGTTTCGCTGCGCAGCTCGCTTTGACGCAAACCACGTCCCAAAGCCCCCTGCCCCTTGGTGATGCCATAGATCACGGTGGGGTCGGTTTGCAGCCGCATGCCCTGGTTCAAACGGTTCACAAACACGCTGGCAACCTGGCGCCGCTCTTCGGCCAGACCAGTTTCCTTTTCCACGATCGACGCCATGATCAGCGCCTCTTCGGGGGATGCATAGGGCAAGCCATCGGCGCGGTTGGCCCAGGCTTCGGCCAGGCGGGCCTCTTGTGCCGACACCATCTGCGCCACAAGGGTCGCGCGGTCCGCCCCCGGGCGCACCTCATAACTGTCAGGCGCAAGGCTGCCCTCGACGGGAATGTCGCCAACCTCGCCGGTCAGGAACTCGGCACCCTTCAAGGCGTCGATGATCTGCCAGCTGGTCGCCCCTTCGGCCAACGCGATGCGGAACCGCGTGTCACTTTCGTCGCGCACCCGCGCATAGTCCGCAGGCAGGTCTTCCCCCGGTACGAATTCCGATTTCACAACAAAGCGTTGCGTGGTTGGATCCAGCTCGCGCACTTGTACTTCGCTGGCCAGAATGCCGATGCGATAAACAACTTCGGTGCCGCAGGTCGACGCGCCGCCACGGGTGACGATATCGACGATTTCCTGCATCGAGGCATTTTCCGGCACCAGAAAAGACCCCGCCTTCAGCCGGCTGGATTTGTTGGAATACTCCGCCCCCATGCGCAGGATCGCCGCACTGCTGACAGCGCCCTGTTCGGCCAGATCATCGCTGACACGGCTGAAATTTGACCCGCTTTCGACCTTCAGACAGATCGCGGCATCCAACGGACCCGCGACCTCATACTGTCGTTTACCCCAGGCAATCACGCCCCCCGCGACCACCAGGATCACGACAAACAGGCTCAGCGCATTCGAGGCAATGTTGCGCCACATCAGTCGGTGACCTTGCCCAGAACCAGGCTGGCATTCGTGCCACCAAAGCCAAAGCTGTTGGACAGCACGATATTGATCTCACGTTCTTCCTTGGCATTGGCGGCCAGGGACAGTTTCGGTTCAACCGCCGGGGTGTCCAGGTTGATGGTCGGCGGGGCGACCTGATCGCGAATGGCCAGCGCACAGAAGATCGCTTCGACCGCGCCAGCGGCCCCCAACAGGTGACCGATCGACGATTTGGTCGACGACATCGTCACCTTTTCAGCCGCATCCCCCAACAGACGTTCAACCGCGCCCAGTTCAATCGTGTCGGCCATGGTCGATGTGCCATGCGCGTTGATA
>DFBF01000057.1:2403-9502 GCA_002367285.1 Rhodobacteraceae bacterium UBA3087
ATCTTGGCGCCACGCGCCTTGGCATGTTCGTATTCTTCCAATACGACAACGCCCGCGCCCTCGCCCATCACGAACCCGTCGCGGTCTGTGTCATAGGGGCGGCTGGCCGTTTCCGGGCTGTTGCCGCCTTTGGTCGACAGCGCTTTGCAGGCGTTGAACCCGGCAATGCCGATCTCGCAAATCGTGGATTCAGCACCGCCCGCGACCATCACGTCCGCGTCGCCGTATTTGATCAGACGGCTGGCGTCACCAATCGCATGTGCGCCCGTCGAACAGGCGGTCACCACCGCATGGTTCGGGCCCTTGAAGCCATACCGGATCGACACCTGACCCGAGATCAGGTTGATCAGCGCACCGGGAATAAAAAACGGCGACACCCGACGCGGCCCGCGTTCTTTCAACAGAATCGCCGTGTCGGCAATCGAACTCAGCCCGCCGATGCCAGACCCCAGCATCACGCCGGTGCGGTGTTGGCTTTCTTCATCCTCGGGCATCCAGCCCGCGTCTTTCACGGCCATATCCGCCGCAGCCACGCCAAACAGGATGAACTCGTCAACCTTGCGCTGCTCCTTGGGCTCCATGAAATCGTCCGGGTTGAACGTGCCATCGCTGCCGTCGCCATAGGGCACTTCGCAGGCGTATTTGGTTGCCACGCGTGACGCATCAAACTTGGTGATCGGACCCGCGCCCGACTTTCCCGCCAAAAGACGCTCCCAGGTTTCTTCAACCCCGCTTGCCAGCGGAGAGACCATGCCCAGACCCGTTATGACCACTCGACGCATACTGCTGCCCTTTCCAGGTTCGTTTTCCTCGGAGCTTGATAGCCCGTTCGTCACAGGTGGGGCAAGTCGGAATGACCTGCAAGCCCCCTGCCCGCATTTGACACCTATGAGGCGCGGGGGCGGATTTCCTGTCGGATGTTTTCACCCATCGCGTGGCGGGCGCGCTCCATGTCGTGTTCCAGCTGCAAATGCACCCAGAAATCGGCCGCCGTGGAAAAGAACCGCGCCAGGCGCAAGGACAGTTCCACATCGACGGGGATGTCCCCCGCCAACAGGTTGCCAACAACCGCATCGGACAGTTTCAGGCGCAGCGCCAGTTCGGCGGGGCTGATCTTAAGCGGTGTCAGGAATTCCGCGTGCAACACCTGACCCGGCGTCGGACACAGGAAAACAGGGGCATCGGGGGCTGCGTCGGGCGGCAGGATCTGCACCTCGGTGGCAAACCCCTCGGCCTTCCAGGCCCCCAGGCCGCCCTCCATGTGCACCACGTTCTCGTGGCCCTCATTGATCAGCATCTTGCCAGCCGCTTCGGACCGCTTGCCAATGGCACAATGCAGGACCAATCGCTTGCCGGGAAGGGTGGGAAAGACTTCGGGGTCGAAACTGGACAGCGGCAACAGCAAGGCGCCGGCGATATGCTCGACCTCGAACTCCTTGGTTTCACGCACATCGACCAGCACGATTTCATTGCGATCCAGCCAGGATTTCACTGTCGCCACGTCCACGCTTTTCACATTCGCCATGTCATCCCCCTTTTTAAATCAGCATAGCACAAAGAAAAACGGCGCCCCAAGGGGCGCCGTTTTCGAAAGTCTTGCCGTGAGGCTCAGACAGCTTCGGTGATGAATTTCACCGCGTCGCCAAAGGTCTGGATGGTCTCGGCAGCGTCGTCCGGGATTTCAATACCGAACTCTTCTTCGAAGGCCATGACCAGTTCAACCGTGTCCAGGCTGTCAGCGCCCAGGTCGTCGATGAACGAGGCGGCTTCCGTAACCTTGTCCTCTTCAACACCCAGGTGCTCAACAACAATCTTCTTCACGCGATCTGCGACGTCGCTCATGGTAATTCCTCACAGTTTTTCAGGCATTCGTGCCTGTTTTCATTTGGCTCGTCAGAGCCGCTCAATTTCCCGCGCGTAGTGCCGAGATGCCCCGACGTCAGGCGACAGCGGGACCAAATCTGCGCCGCCTATAGCATATCGCAACACTTAGGCAAACGCTTTCAGATCACAAGGGGCGTGTCAGATCATCGCCATGCCGCCATTCACATGCAATGTGGTGCCTGTGGTATAGGCGGCACCGTCGCTGGACAGGTACAAAACCGCCGCCGCGATCTCTTCGGGGGTGCCCATGCGCCCGGCGGGGATCTGCACGTTGATCTTGTCCTTTTGGTCATCCGTCAGCTTGTCGGTCATCGCCGTTGCGATAAAGCCAGGCGCGACACAGTTCACGGTGATCCCACGGCTGGCGACCTCATAGGCGATGGATTTCGACATGCCGACCATCCCGGCCTTAGAGGCCGCATAGTTCGCCTGCCCCGGGTTGCCGGTGGTGCCAACGATGGACGAGATATTCACGATCCGGCCCCAACGCGATTTCATCATGCCCCGCATGACACCACGACACAGACGCATGGTCGAGGTCAGGTTGACCTCCAGCACCGACGCCCAGTCGTCATCCGACATGCGCATGAAAATCTGGTCCCGCGTGATGCCAGCATTGTTGACCAGAATATCCACGCTGCCCATGGCTTCGACAGCCTGCTTGGGCAGAGCGTCAACGGCTTCGGCATCAGACAGGTTGCAGGGCAGCACATGGGTGCGCCCCCCCAGCTCGGCGGCCAGCGCTTCAAGCGGCTCAACCCGCGTGCCGCTTAGGGCAACGGTTGCCCCAGCGGCGTGCAGCGTTTTGGCGATTTCGCCGCCAATACCGCCGGACGCGCCGGTTACCAGCGCATTTTTTCCAGTCAGATCAAACATCTGCGTATCCTTCTTAAAGTTCTCAGCCGGCCCCCGATTTTTCGACGAAAAATCGCGCCCGCCTCAGCTGTTCAGCGCTTCGACAGCGGCTTTGATGTCCTCGGGCGTGCCCACGGCGCGGGTGTCCACTTCTTTTGCAATGCGTCGGATCATGCCCGACAGAGCTTTGCCTGCCCCGATCTCCCAGATCTCGCTTACGCCCTGTCCCGCCATCCAGGCCACGCTTTCGCGCCAGCGCACGGATCCCGTAACCTGGTCGACCAGCAGCGACCGGATCGTGGTCGGATCGCTAACGTCATGGGCCAGAACATTGGCCACCAACGGCACGCTGGGGCGGTGCATTTCCACATGCGACAGCGCCTCGGCCATGGCTTCGGCGGCGGGTTGCATCAACGCACAATGGAACGGGGCGCTGACGGGCAACAAAACCGCGCGACGGGCGCCGCGACCTTTAGCGATCTCAATGGCGCGTTCAACGGCCTCTTTGTGGCCGGACACGACCACCTGGGCCGGATCGTTGTCATTGGCAGCCTGACAGACCTGGTCATGCGCCGCCTCGGCGGCCACCTCGGCGGCGGTTTCGAAATCCAGCCCCAGCAGCGCGGCCATGGCACCCACGCCAACCGGCACGGCCTGCTGCATGGCCAGCCCCCGCGTGCGCAACAGGCGCGCGGTGTCGGCCACAGAAATGGCCCCCGCAGCGGCCAACGCGGAATATTCGCCCAAGGAATGACCTGCGACATAGGTTGCTGCGGTCACCTCAACGCCCTCGGCCTGCAACGCCCGCACTGCGGCCAGGGATGTCGCCATCAGCGCCGGCTGTGCGTTCTGGGTCAAGGTCAGCGCATCCTGCTCTCCCTCCCAGATCAGTGAGGACAGGCTTTCGCCCAGGGCCTCGTCCACCTCGTCAAACACGGCCTTTGCGGCCGGATAGGCCTCGGCCAGGGCCTTGCCCATGCCAATCGACTGGGCCCCCTGCCCTGGAAATACGAATGCGCGGCTCATGGTTTCTCCTCGGATCATTTGCACCGGGATACCGCGCGTGGACTTGCGGTGCAATTGCCCGACGCAGGATTCACCAAATTCCAGGGCTGAAAACGACAAAACCACGCCGAATGGGCGCGGTTTAGGGGTCGTCATGCCTGTAGGGTCAGGCGACCAGAAGGCTTTTGGGTTCGGACAGGGGGGACAACGCATGACGTGCGCGTTTCGTGAAATCCTGCCCACCCGCCAGATCACGGGCCAGACGTTCTTTGATCGGCTCCAGCATGTCGGCGCGCCCCTGAGCCACTTCCAGCGCACGATCACTGTTGCCCACACGCAGGTACAGCCGAGCAGGTTCGCCCTTGGCCTTTGAGCGCATCAGATAGACCGAGCCGACCTCGGAAAAGTCCAACATAGCCACCAGACGGCAGTCCCCCGCCATGTTGCGCTGGCCCATACGCAGCTCCTTGCGCACCAAATCGACCTGCAATTCATCATTGAACCCCTTGCGGGCGCTCCAGACCAAAACAGCGCCGACCATCAGGAACAGAACCGTAATGCCCAGCTTCATCACCATGATGTCCGAGCCCTGCGACGCGTTGGGCAACAGCCACAGGCCAGCCGCCGCCAGCAGCAGGATCGACCCCATGAATTTCCCGGCTATTTCGAATACCTGACCGCGTTTCTGCGCCTTGTCGCCCTCAGAGACGGTATACCCCCAGTACGTCTGGGTCACCACGGGCCCCTTGGCCCCATTCACACGCACTGCACCCTTTTCAAAACCACCGACAATCGCGTTCATCCTGCATCCCCTTGCATGTTCGCCTCGATCAGCCCCCGCTGTGATAACTTTTCGGTAAGAAACATGGCACAAATTGGGCAGACACACGGCCTTTCGAAGATCGGCCCAAGCCTTGCTTCGGGCTTGCATCCCGCCCCTGCGCGTGTATAAGGCGGCTTCCTTCCGCATGTCTTATGAATGCGTAGCCTCTCGTGGGTGGGTCGTGGAAGGATTGGCCCCTGCCCTTTGAAGCGCGCCGAACAATAGAACTGGAGTTCGCATGCCGCTTTACGAGCATGTCTTCATCTCGCGTCAGGACCTGTCCAACACGCAAGCTGAAAACCTCATCGAACACTTTGGCACCGTGCTGTCGGACAACGACGGCAAACTCGTGGATAGCGAGTACTGGGGCGTCAAAACGATGGCCTACAAGATCAACAAGAACCGCAAGGGCCACTATGCCTTCCTGCGTTCGGATGCCCCGGCACCGGCCGTTCAGGAAATGGAACGCCTGATGCGCCTGCATGACGACGTCATGCGCGTTCTGACGATCAAGGTTGACGAACACGCCGAAGGCCCGTCGATCCAAATGCAAAAACGTGACGAACGCGGCGACCGCCGCAATCGTGACCGTTAAGTCGAGGGGACCTAAACCATGGCATCGAAACCATTTTTCCGCCGTCGCAAGGTCTGCCCGTTCTCTGGTGAGAACGCGCCCAAGATCGACTATAAAGACACACGTCTGCTGCAACGCTATATCTCTGAGCGTGGCAAGATCGTGCCGTCCCGCATCACCGCCGTTTCGGCCAAGAAGCAACGGGAACTGGCCCGCGCAATCAAACGCGCCCGCTTTCTCGCCCTGCTTCCCTATGCCGTGAAGTAAGGAGAGCATCATGCAAGTTATCCTTCTGGAACGCGTTGTCAAACTGGGTCAGATGGGCGACGTCGTCGACGTCAAACCCGGATACGCCCGCAACTTCCTGCTGCCGCAAGGCAAAGCTCTGACCGCTTCGGCTGCCAACGTGGCATCCTTCGAAGCGCGCAAGGCACAGCTGGAAGCCAACAACCTGGAAACCAAAAAAGAAGCCGAAGCGATGGCCGAAAAACTCGATGGACAGCAGTTCATCGTGCTTCGCTCCGCCTCGGACTCTGGTTCGCTCTACGGGTCCGTCTCCCCGCGTGACGCTGCCGAAGCTGCAACCGAAAACGGTTTCTCGGTCGACAAGAAACAGGTCGCTCTGATCGCTCCGATCAAAGACCTGGGTCTGCACGCTGTTGCTGTGATCCTGCACCCCGAAGTGCAGGCTGAGATCATCATGAACGTCGCCCGCTCGCAAGAAGAAGCCGAATTGCAGGCTTCGGGCAAGTCGATCCAGGAACTGGCCGCCGAAGCTGAAGCCGAAGCCGAATTCGAAATCGCCGAACTGTTCGACGATATCGGAGCCGCCGCATCGGATGATGACGACGAGGGCGACGCCCCCGCCGCCGCAGACGAAGGGTCGGACGAGGACTGATCCTCGCCCCCCATCGCAAGATCCTAAACCGCGCCCTTCGGGGCGCGGTTTTTTCTTTTCCTTGGCTTTTCCCGCGTGGCTTTTAAACTGGCCTTGGGACTAAAGGGGATAAGACATGACATTTCGCACGATCTGCGCCGCCATTGGCCTGGCTTTGCTGGCAACCACCGCCGGGGCCTGCCCGAACTATGAACGCGGCAGCATCAGCGGCACCTTCAGCGCCGGTGACTTTTATCAACCGCAAACCGCCTCGGTGCGGGCCGGGGGGGATCAGTCGATCAACGGTTGCGGCATCCGGTTCGGGTCGGACCGCGGGCGGGGCTATGTCACCGTCGCACCGGATTTCACGATCCGCATTAACGGGCTTGAAAACTACAAGATCGAATTCAGCGTGGTCAGCGAATGTGACAGCATTCTGCTGATCAACACCGGCACCGGCAGCTGGTTTTACGATGATGATGACAACGGTAACTATGACGCACGCATCATCCTGACCCGCCCGCGCAGTGGCCGGTTTGACATCTGGGTCGGCACCCACGATGGCGCGGTCTGCGATGCACAGTTGAAAATCGAAACCTACCGGCGCTAGGCGGCCCGATGGGCGGCAGACCGCCGGGGGCCGCCCGCCCCCCTGTTCCTGACGCACAGGGGGGGGATATAGTGTGGCCATGTCACACTCGTCCCTGCCGCGCCGCGCCGCCCTTACCCTGATCCTGTCTGCGCCATTGCTGGCCTGCGGGCGCCGCAAACCCGCAACGACCCTGTCTGCCTCAGGCTATAATCCGCCGCTGTTTCCCAATGAAACGGCCGCGTTACGGGGGCTCATCAACAAATGGGCCGATCACTATGACATCCCGCGCGAACTGGTGCATCGCCAGGCCGTGCGCGAAAGCACTCACCAGCCCTGGGCGCGCAACGGTCCCTATTGGGGCCTGTTGCAGATCCTGCCCCAGACGGCACGCACCATGGGCCATCGCGGCCCGGCCTCGGACCTGCTGGACCCCGACATCAACCTGCAATACGCGGGCAAATACCTGCGCGGCGCATATATGGTGGCCGG
>DFBF01000057.1:9610-14020 GCA_002367285.1 Rhodobacteraceae bacterium UBA3087
GCCTTGGCACCGCGCTAGCCATGGGGATCACCACATGAGGCCCCAGATGAGCGATACAGATTCCCGCGTCTTTAAGATGCTGCACGAACGCGCCCGCCGGATTGGTCCGGGCGACACGGTGGCCGAACCCATGGTCACATCGTCGATGTTTCTGCTGGACGACCAGCCACCGCCCGAACGCACCTATGGCCGCGTCGGAAATCCAACAGTCGAGGCCTGCGAATCCCGTCTGTCGATTCTGGAAGGCGCGCGCAGCCTGGTGTTCCCCTCTGGCATGGGGGCCTATGGTGCTGTGGCCATGGCCACGCTGTCGGCAGGTGACAAGGTGTTGCTCTTATCAGATGGCTACTATGCCGCGCGCAATCTGATCACCCAGGTCATGGGCCCCTTTGGCGTCACACTCGACACCGTCGCGGCGCGCGATGTGGCAGACCACCCCGTTGATGGCTATCGCCTGGTGATCATCGAAACGCCGTCCAACCCAACGCTGGACGTGGTCGACATCGCCGCACTGGCGGACCGCTGCAAAGCCGCTGGCGCGCTGCTGGCCGTCGACAATACGGTCATGACCCCGATCTGGCAGAACCCGATCGCGCTGGGCGCCGACATCATCATTTGTGCCGACACCAAATCCATGGGCGGTCATTCCGACCTGTTGCTGGGCCATGTGTCGACCCAGGACGAGGCGCTGTTCACCAAACTGTTCCAGGTCCGCACGCTGATGGGCCCGATCCCCGGCGCGTTCGAGGCCTGGCTGCTGGCGCGCGGGTTGGACACGCTGGAAATCCGCCTGTCGCGCATGGGCGACAACGCCCAGACCGCCCTGCCCTTGTTTGCCGACCATGCCGCCGTTGCGCAGGTCTATTATCCCGCCAGGCACCCCCAGGCACGCCATCAGGGCTTTTTGCTGGGCATAGACCTGGCGGACAAAGCTGCCGCAGACCGGTTCATCGCAACTGCTGGCTGTTTTGTCGCCGCCACCAGCTTTGGTGGTGTGCACAGTTCGGCCGACAGGCGTGCGCGATGGGGCGATGAGGTCGGCGAAGGCTTTCTGCGCCTGTCCTTCGGGGTCGAGCCCACCGCGCCGCTGATTGATGCGATCAAAACCGGCCTCGCAGCCCTCTGAAAACAAAAAGGCCGCCCACAGGGCGGCCTTTCGGGTCCAAACAGGGTTTGGATTATTCTTCGTCGAGCGATTCCACAGCCTTTTGCAGGTCTTCTTTCGAGACCTCCTTTTCGGCAACTTCAGCCAGCTCGAACACATAGTCGACGACCTTGTCTTCGAACAGCGGTGCCTGGATCTGCTGACGCATCTGCGGGTTCTGCTGCACGAATTCAAAGAACTGACGTTCCTGGCCCGGGTACTGACGGGCCTGGTTCATGATGGCCTGAGTGAATTCAGCCTCCGAGACTTCGATCTCGTTCTTCTGACCCAGCTCGGCCAGCAACAGGCCCAAACGGACGCGACGTCCGGCCAGGGATTTGTGCTCGTCCGTCGGCTCGATCGCATCGTGGTTGTGATCGGTCACGTCGGGGTTTTCTTCGTGCCACAGTTGGTGGGCAATCTGACCGGCTTCGGCGTCCAGCAGCGACGGCGGCAGATCGAAGGTCACCAGACCGTCCAGCGCGTCCAACAGGCTACGCTTCATCACGGCACGGGCGGCGCCAGTGTACTCGGCTTCCAGACGTTCGGAAACTTGGGTCTTCAGACCGGCCAGATCGTCGGCCCCAAATTTCTTGGCCAGTTCATCGTCGATCTCGGCGGCTTTCGGCGCTTTGACGGCTTTGATCTTGCATTCAAACACTGCGTCTTTACCGGCCAGGTTTTCCGCACCGTATTCGGCGGGGAAGGTCACTTTGACCTCCATGTCTTCACCAGCTTTGGCACCAACCAGCTGCTCTTCAAAGCCAGGGATAAAGCTGTTGGAGCCCAGCACCAGCGGATAATCTTCGGCAGCACCACCGTCGAAGGCTTCACCGTCGACCTTGCCCAGGAAGTCGATCACGACCTGGTCACCGTCTTTGGCTTTCGAACCCTTCTTGCGGTCGTCGAAATCCTGTGCGGTTTCAGCCAGCGATGCCAGCGCTTCGTCAACGTCCGCCTCGGCTGCCTTCACGACCATTTTTTCCAGCTTGATGCTTTTCAGATCAACTTCCGGAATTTCGGGCAGAGCTTCATAGGACATGTCGACTTCGACGTCGTCGCCCTCTTTCCACTCGTCATTGGTCATCTTCACGTCGGGCTGCATGGCCGGACGATCACCGCAGTCTTCAAAATGCTTGGCCATGGCGCCATCAACAGTTTCCTGCATGGCTTCGCCCATCAGGCGCGGGCCGAACTGCTTTTTCAGCAGAGCCATCGGCACTTTGCCTTTGCGGAAGCCCTTCATTTCCACTTCGGGGCGGGCTTCTTCCAACTTTTCGTTGACCTTGGCTTCCAGATCAGCGGCGGGAACCACGATCTTGTATGCGCGCTTGAGGCCTTCGTTCAGGGTCTCGGTGACCTGCATGATATCGTCCTTCTTCTTTTATCTGGTGCGGGTGAAGGGACTCGAACCCCCACGCCTCGCGGCGCCAGAACCTAAATCTGGTGCGTCTACCAATTCCGCCACACCCGCCAAAACCAACAGGCAGCCCGCTTCTGGCCGCCTGATTTCCGCGCCCTTCTAGCGCATACCAATGTGGGAAGCGAGAGGAAAAAGGCGTGCGCTTAACCCTATCTTGGGGTATGGTTGCGAAAAACGAAGCAGTCATAACGAACAGGCACCCATGGTACAGAAAATCCAGGGGCACAGACGTGGGAACAATACCCGCGCGCCCCGTCATATATATATGTCCGGCCTTGCGGCTGGGGCGTCAGTGATGACCTTGGACGGCGCGTTGCCGGTCGAGTTCCTGCACGCTGGCGATCGTCTTGTCACGCTGGATCACGGCATGGTCAAACTGCGCGCAATCACTGCGCGACCGGCGTGGAAACCCGACCTGGTGCGGGTCAATTCCCGCGCCCTGGCCCCAACATCAGACACCCCCGACTTCTGGATCGCAGCGCATCAGCCGCTCCTGATCCGCGACTGGCGCGCCCAGGCGATGTTCGGACGCACCCGTGTCATGGTGCCCGCCAACCGGATGTTGGACGGTGAACACATGCGGCGCGAAAAGGCCGAGGGCGAAATCATGCTGTTCCAGCTGCACTTTGAAGCCACGCATCTGCTGCGGGTTGGCGGGCTTGAGTTGACCTCAACCAAACTGCGCGGCTTGCAAAAAGCATCGCAGCACCGTGCCAAGGTCATGTCAACAGGTCGTTAACTTTCCTTAACGCCGCCCCATTCTTGCCCCATTTCGCGTTAACTAATGCACGTGGGGATGCAAGGAGTGAGCTGCCATGACCATGATGACCAAAGCTTTTGACGCCAATACCGAAGCCCAGACCGCCCGCACGGGCCTGGCGCTAGGGACGATTGTTCTGACCCTGCGCGGTGAAGTTGCCGTTGAAGACCTGCGAGCCGGAGACAAGGTCATCACGCGCGACCGTGGTGCCCAGCCGCTGCGACGCGTCACACAGTATCGCGCAACCAGCTCACATATCGCCAAGGATTCGCTTGGTGCCAACCGTCCCGAACGAGACATGCGCATTGCCGCCAATCAGCCCGTTCTGAACCGTGGCGAAAGCACCACCGTCACCACCGCCCGCCATCTGGTGGACACGCTGCGCGGTCACGTTGAACAAAGCCAGCTGTACCGCCTGTGCTTTGATGCCGAACACATCATCTATGCCAATGGGTTGGAGCTGACCACGGCCCGCGCGACCTAAAGCCCCAGCTTTTGCAAGACCTTCGGCACCTCCTCGGGCAGATCCTCGGCGATCAACCCGGGGCCGAAGGACAGCGCGCATTCCACATGCAACCAAGCGCCGGTTTCGGCCGCCTGCATCGGTGAAAATCCCCGCGCCAGCAGCCCGGTGATGAACCCGGCCAACACATCGCCCGCTCCCGCCGTCGCCAACCATGGCGCTGCACGGTCATAGGCCGCCGAGTTGATGGCACAGCGCCCTGACGGGTCCGCAATCACCGTATCCGCCCCCTTGAACAGAACAACACAGCCCGCCCGCGCGGCAGCCTCGCGGGTCGCATCGACCTTGGAATAGGCCGGGCCTGTGGTGGGTTTCGCGCTCAGCTTCTCGGCAATATCCGGGAACAGACGTGCAAATTCGCCCGCGTGGGGTGTCAGCACGCATTTGTCATGTAGCATCCCAAACAGAACCTGAGGCGCATCCGCAAACGTCGTCAGCGCATCCGCATCCAGCACGACCGACCGCCCCGCACCCAAGGCCACCGGCACCAGATCGCGCGCCCGGTCCAGCCCCATGCCCGGCCCCAGACACAGCGCATTGATCCGGTCATCCTGCAAGAT
>DFBF01000057.1:14089-24525 GCA_002367285.1 Rhodobacteraceae bacterium UBA3087
CACCCCACGGTCACCAGCCCCGCGCCAATGCGCAAAGCGCCGCGCGCCGCCAGACGCCCCGCCCCGCCCTTGCCAGAGCCGCCCGACAGGATCAAAGCGTGGCCGTGCGAGAATTTGTGGAAATAGGTCTCTTTCTCAACTCGATCCATATCTGCCCAAGCTGTCCGAACCCTGTCCGTTCGTGTCGTCCATCGCGTCTCCAAGCCAATGCCCTTAACGACCAGCTTTCCTGTCAACTCTGGCCCGTCGAAAAGTACATGACCAAGCTTAGCGGCATGAAACGAAACGGTCAGATCAGCGCGAAAATGGGCGAGAGGATATTTTCCGCTGTCAAGAACGTGCCCGCTGTCCGAACACAGGGACGTAGGGATGTCTATTGCAACCAAACGCTCCGGTTCTCTGAGCGACCTTTCATAGGGCCATATTGATCCGCGTATACTACCGAGAACTCTTGCTGCTTCTCCTTCAACAGGGCGTGTTAAACCGGTGCCGAACAGAGCATCGCAAACCACGTCAAAGTGACGATGGTGGGGAAAGGGGAAACCCTCATGGTCCAGAGGCAGCACCGCCCCCATCTCCGCCCACCGCTCATAATTCACCCGCGCATCCGGGGGCAGCTTCTCGGCGTTGCCGTACAGAAACACCTCGACCTCCCAACCCCAGTCCTTCAACAGCCGCGCCACCACGAACCCGTCGCCGCCATTGTTGCCCGGTCCGCACAAGACAGCCGCGCGATGGGACGTCGTTGCCAACTCGGGCCACTCCTCAAAAATCGCTTCGACCACGCCCCGCCCGGCGCGTTCCATCAGCTCCAGCCCGGTGACCTCACCCGACTCAATCGCCGCGTGTTCGATGGCGCGCATTTGGGCAGCGGTCAGCAGTTCGGTCATGAATTTCGCCCTCAAAATTCGCAAACTGCCCATCAAGAAAGCATTTTGCCTATTATTTGGTCACTGACGCCAGAATCCAGCCCTGTGTCAACCTACGCTCAGCCTAGCCAATTGAGCCCCCCGCGCGAAAGTGATCTTTCAACTTCGAAACATAGAATCCACCAGAACTCTTGCGGGGGAGAGCACATGAAAAAGATTGAAGCCATCATCAAACCGTTCAAACTGGACGAAGTGAAAGAGGCGCTTCAGGACATTGGCGTGCAAGGCCTGTCCGTTATCGAAGTCAAAGGCTTTGGCCGTCAGAAAGGCCACACCGAACTGTATCGCGGCGCCGAATATGTCGTGGACTTCCTGCCCAAGGTGAAAATCGAAGTCGTGCTGCCCGCCGATCAGGTTGACGGCGCCATCGAAGCCATCGTCGAGGCCGCCAAGACCGACAAGATCGGTGACGGCAAGATTTTCGTCTCGACCGTCGAACAAGCCATTCGCATCCGCACCGGTGAAGCCGGTCAGGACGCGCTGTAAACACCACGAACACCCAAGATATCTAAAAGAGGGAACCAGAAATGAGCGTTAAAGACGTACTCAAGCAAATCAAGGAAGACGACATTGCCTATGTCGACATCCGTTTCACCGACGTTCGCGGCAAATTGCAGCACGTGACGGTCGATTGCGACCTGGTCGACGAAGACTTCCTGGAAGAAGGCTTCATGTTCGACGGCTCCTCCATCGCTGGTTGGAAGTCGATCGAAAACTCGGACATGAAACTGATGCCCGACACCGACAGCGCCTATATCGACCCGTTCTATGCGGAAAAAACGCTGTGCGTGCACTGCTCGATTGTCGAACCCGACACCGGCGAAGCCTATTCGCGCGACCCGCGCGGCACCGCGCAAAAGGCCGAAGCGTTCTTGAAAGCGTCGGGCATTGGTGACGTGGCCTATATGGGCCCCGAAGCCGAATTCTTCCTGTTTGACGACGTGCGTTTCCAGGTTGCCATCAACAAGGTCTCCTATCAGGTCGACGCCATCGACGCGTCCTGGAACACCGATACCGAATACGAAATGGGCAACTCGGGCCACCGTCCCGGCGTCAAAGGCGGCTATTTCCCCGTCAACCCGATCGACGACGCCCAGGATATCCGCGGCGAAATGCTGTCGACCATGAAGCAGATCGGCATGAAAACCGACAAGCACCACCACGAGGTGGCCTCGTGCCAGCACGAGCTGGGCTTGATCTTTGATAGCCTGACCAAACAGGCCGACGAGCTGCAGAAATACAAGTACATCATCCACAACGTGGCACATGCTTACGGCAAAACGGCGACCTTCATGCCGAAACCGATCGCAGGTGACAACGGCACCGGCATGCACGTGAACATGTCGATCTGGAAAGATGGCAAGCCGCTGTTTGCGGGCGACAAATACGCCGACCTGTCGCAAGAAGCGCTGTATTTCATCGGTGGTGTGCTGAAACACGCCAAAACGCTGAATGCCTTTACCAACCCGTCGACCAACTCCTACAAGCGTCTGATCCCGGGCTTTGAAGCCCCGGTTCTGCGTGCCTATTCGGCCCGTAACCGGTCGGGTTGCGTGCGGATCCCGTGGACCGAAAGCCCCAAAGCCAAGCGCGTTGAGGCCCGTTTCCCCGATCCCGCAGCGAACCCCTATCTGTGCTTCGCCGCGCTGCTGATGGCTGGCCTTGACGGTATCAAGAACAAGATCGACCCGGGCCCCGCGCAGGACAAGAACCTGTACGACCTGCCGGCTGAAGAGCTGGAAGGCATCCCGACGGTTTGCGCATCCTTGCGCGAAGCTCTGGATAGCCTGGCCGCAGATCATGACTTCCTGCTGGCTGGTGACGTGTTCACCAAAGACCAGATCGAAGGGTACATGGAACTGAAGTGGGAAGAGGTTTACGCCTATGAACACACCCCGCACCCGGTGGAATTCCAGCTGTATTACAGCTGCTAACTCCCCACCTAGCGGAAACAATCAGGGCGTCCCATTGCGGGGCGCCCTTTTCAATTGTGGCGAAACCGGCACCACAATTCACGTTTTTTGCCCCACTGTTTCCAAATCGCGACCGCATTGGCCCGCCATTGTTGTGCCTACAGAGACAATAGTCCGTGAGGCAGAGACAATGAGCACCTATACAAGCATCAAGCAAACATCGCTGTTCCGTCTGCAATCGCAGATGGCCGAACACCGCCTGGTTCAGGCCTTTCGCCAGACCGGTTGGTTGGGCCACAGCAGCGCGCCACGACGCGCCGCAGGCCAGGTGACGCGCATTCGCCATTGGCAGGACGGCGGTTTCGTCTCTCTGCCGCTGGCTGCCTGAGGTTGCGACCATGGCCCAGCCCCAGATCACCGCGACACTTCTGTTCACCATCCTGCCCAACCTGGACCTGTCCAGCCTGGCGCGACGCATAAATGCGCGTATGCCTGGCCTGGACCTGGCCCCAGCGCAGGATGGACAGGCTGAACCGACCCGCGCGCGGCAGACATCGCGGCAGACATCTGGGCTGACATCTGGCAAGGCTGAGGTCACGATCACAACCAGCCCGGCCCCGCTGGGGGCCGAGGCGTTTTGTGGCGCAATCACGCCAGACACCCCCGCCGCGACCCGCGCCGCCCTGATCGGAATTGTTGGGCGTCACGGGGGCTGGGTGCGGTTCGCGATCCAGGCCACAGGGCCCGCAGACCCCACCGACACCGCGAAAACCGTACGGCTTCAACTGCGCCTGGCCCATGCCTGCGCCGCCGAACTGGCCCGCCTGCATCCGCCCCTGGCGCTGCACTGGGGCCCGACCAATCGCTTGATGCAACGCGCCGCGTTTGATCCCATGGTCGAAGACGACGCTCCGATCGCGCTGTTTCTGGCGGCCAGCGACGAAATCACCGGCCAACGCCGCCTGCCTGGGCTGCGCATCCACGGCGCCCAGCCCTGGTTGGGCCTGGATTTGCACGCGCAACTGGGCGCCCTGCCCCGCGAGGTCGTGCGCCACGCCGCGCTGGCCTTTGTCAAAGCCGCGCGCGCCAGTGCCGCAGTCGTGGATGGCCAAAGCTTCCACCACGCCGGTCAGAGCTTTCGCATCGCGCACGCGGCGGATACGGATCGGATTGATCTGATCCCCGCCGCGCAAACGCCCTTGGTCGCGGCCCCGCACCCACGTGCGTTGGATATGCTCAGAACGCGGGCAACGGCCTAATCCCCGTCCGCTGGCCAAGCAGCCAGAATACGGCTGGCCATCAGGTCTGCGCTGCCCGTCCGCCATCCCCCGTCACCGCCTTCGACATAGGTCACAAAACGGAACCCTGTTGTGCCCAAAAGGCTTTGGCTGGCGATCTCGTCAGGCCAGATCACCACCCGGCCATAGCTTTCGCGCTGAGGAAAGCGGGCCTCAGGCAAGGCGTCATGGATCAGCTCTGTGCAGTACAGCGGCGCACCGTTGTCCAGCCGGAAACTCTGATCAAACGGGCGACCCAGCTGGGCCAGCAGGTGCAGCACGACCGCACGCTTGCGCGCCGTGCTGACGCGCTCCAGCCGGAACAGCGCCGCCGCATCGGCCTCTAACAGATCGCTGCGATGGGACAGATGCACACCTTCATCCAGCGCCTCGATTGCCACCGATCCCTGGCGCAGCATGGCATGGTGCGGCGTCACCGCCGGATGGTCCCACAGGCCCAGCGCGCGCATTTCTCCCTCGCCCCCCAGAAACAGCGCGCTGTGGCCAAAGAACCCATCGCCCCCCGCACCTGACAGGCGCGAATGGTTGGACATCAGGATCAGGTCCAACACCTGCGCCTGGTCAATCAGATGGTCCTGCGCGCCGGTCTGATCCTCCAGATAGGAGGGGCGCAGCTTTACGGCGCGTGTCGCCGGTACAATCCACAGAGACGTGGCCTCGGCCATCTCGACCACAGCCAGAGGCCAGTGATCCTGACTGGCGCAACAGGTGGCCAGCGTGCCAGGATCCGGCACCGGCACCGGATCAATCGGCGCAAGCGGCTTTTCGGCACAGCCTGCAAGACACAGCAGACAGATCAACATGTGACGCATCCTCAGCCCTCCAGAACACGGCGATCTTCGACGCTGAGCGCGTCAAAGGGTACCACGAAAGTATGGATCGAAAAGATCACCGCCCGCGTGTGGTGCAGCCGCAACATGCCCTGACGTTCCACCCGCATCCATTTGGGCCCGTCGACATACAGGCTGCGCTGGTCTTGTTCGGTGCGCGGTTGGTGCAATTCAGGGTCGCCATAGGTCAGGAAATTCGCCCGCCACATCGGGCGATCCACCTGAATACCGTCAAACAACCGCTGGACGCGCTTGGCCAGGTCGGCGGTATAGACGGCCACCGGCACATGGATCATCGTCATTGGTTTCATGAATTTCTGCGCCAGGGTCCAGCTTGCGGGAAAACACAACAGCGCGCCGGTCAGCACATGTTCGTCGCCATGTTTCTCCATGATCACAAGGTCTTCCTGCACCAAAGCACCACAGGTTTGCAGTGGCTGGTCCCGGTCAATGGGCACAATACGCCCGTCCGGGCAGGTGACATGATCGCCCGCAACCGTAAACGCGGGATGCAGCGCCAGGTCCTCCAGCACACGTTGTAACAGTTCATCCGCCGCCGGGCGCGCGCTGTCGTCCAGACGCAGAACCGCGGCGCCCTTGTCGGCAATCAACCCGGCGCGATGCGCCATTTGCGCCCCATAGGCGTCGTCCACCAACAGCCATCCGCCCGGTGGGATAGGGTTCAGACCGGGCAAACGGCGCAGACGGTCTTCGGCCCAGGGCTTGATCGGCAGGCTGGTTTGGCAAATCTCGACCATGGCTTTCCTCACTCCCGCTGGCTCAAACCCGACACTGGAGCGGCGCATTTGGGAAAGCAAGCCGCATGTCATGCCCTCGCGTCAACCTGACACAGGGAGGAAAACCAAGACGGACCATGCCCGCAAGAGACGCAAGGCGTTGGCATCATCCCCGGCGGGAAATGGATCGAAACGCAGCTGCTGTCCTTGGATCAGCGGACAAATTCACCACGCCAGATCGAACCGGGCCAGGATGCCATAGTGGTCCGAGCCCAGCCGCGGCAGCCGCTGGGTATCGCCCTGGCCTGAGACCAGTACATGGTCGATCGGCACCCGCAGCCAGCCATCAAACTTGATCAGGCTGACATGCGCCCGCCCGATCCGGCGCGTGTTGGTGGCCTGTTCGAACTGCCCCATCAGGTGGGACCAGGGCACCATGTTGAAATCGCCCCCGATCACCATGGGCCCGTCCAGCGCCTGCAACAGCGGCAACAGGCGTGCAGCCTGACTGGTCTGGTTATGCGGCCAGGGCCAATGCAGGTGGATCGATACGGCCCAGACCTTGCCCTGTGGCGTCGACACCTGCATGGCGGCCAGACCATAGTGTTGCGCACAGAACCCGGTGCCCGGCACCACCGGCCAGCGTGACGCCACGGCGACACCGCCGATGGTTTCAAACGGGCAGAATTGCCGCGAGGGATAGGCATCGCCCAACGTGTCGAACACCGCCAGGTTCACGCCACTGACCTCCTGCAAGGTCACGAAGTCGGGATTGTGGATCAGGATATCGTCGCCCAGACGCGGCGGGCTGGGCATGCGGAACAGCATGTTCTTCTGATACAGGCTCAGGCTGGCCACAGGCATCGCAGCGGCACTGCCCATCGCCCACAGGATCGGGGCAACGGCCACTGCGGCCGCGCCAACCGTAACCACCGCCGCCAGACGCAGGCGATAGGCCAGCAAAAACACGCCAAGCCCCGCCAAAACCGCAGAGATGTAAGGCCGGGCCACCGCCAACGAATCCCCGGCCGGGTGCCAGGCGCCCAGATAGCCACCGCCAAGGACCACAAGCCCCGCCAAGGTCGCGGATATGACAAGCCGTTTCATCATGGCGCGATCTTACCGCCAAACCTGGAACAGTGAAACGCGCTTCACCTGTGTGTGAGCGACCGCCCGCCGACCTTGCGCGAACTCCCGCCGCCCCCCTATCTGTGGGACAACACGAAATTCGGAGCGCATCATGAGAACCGACAAGATTACCTTCACGGGCCACGATGGCTCGACCCTGGCCGCCCGCCTGGACCTGCCCGACGGGCCGCATCTGGCGACCGCCTTGTTTGCCCACTGTTTTACCTGTTCCAAGGACATTCTGCCCGCACGGCGCATCGCCGCGCGTCTGGCCGGGGCTGGCATTGCGGTGCTGCGGTTTGATTTTACCGGGCTGGGCCATTCGGACGGGGAATTCGAGAACACGACATTCACCTCGAATGTTCAGGACCTGAAAGCGGCCTGCGCGGCGCTGAGCGCCAGGGGCATGGCCCCGACCCTGCTGATCGGCCACAGCCTGGGCGGCGCGGCGGTTCTGAAAGCCGCCGCCGACATGGATCAGGTCAAAGCCGTCGTCACGCTGGGCGCGCCCTTTGCCCCCAACCACGTCGCCCACAATTTTGCCGACAAGCTGGACGACATCATGCGCGATGGTGTTGCCGAGGTTAACCTGGGCGGGCGCCCCTTTCGCATCGGCAAGGATTTCCTTGACGATATTGCGGCAGCCGAACTGACCCCGGCGATTGCCCACCTGAACGCCGCCCTTTTGGTCATGCATGCGCCGCTGGACAGCGTGGTCGGCATCGAAAATGCACAGGACATTTTTGTCACCGCCCGCCATCCGAAAAGTTTTGTCACGCTGGATGATGCCGATCACCTGTTGTCACGGGGCGAAGACGCGGAATATGCCGCCGGTGTCATCACCGCCTGGGCGACGCGGTATCTGGACCTGTCCCCCCCCGCTCCGCCCCCCGGTGCCCCCGAAGGCATCGTCCGCGTGACCGAGGCCGACCCGAATGGGTTTTTGCAAGACGTGACCTCGGGCCCGTTCCATCATGCGTTGGCAGATGAACCGCTGGCCTATGGCGGCACCAACAAGGGCATGTCACCTTACGGCTTTGTCGCCTCAGGGCTGGGGGCTTGTACCTCCATGACCATTCGCATGTATGCGCGGCGCAAGAACTGGCCGCTGGACCATGTGCGTGTGGATGTCAGCCATGACAAGGTCCACGCACAGGACGCGGAAACCGGCCAGACCGCCAAGATCGACACGTTCAGCCGCGACATTCACCTGACGGGCGACCTCAGCGACGATCAACGCCAACGTCTGCTGGAAATCGCCGACAGATGCCCGGTCCACAAGACCCTGGAACAGTCCAGCCGGATCGAAACCCGGCTGGCCTGACGGATGGAACGCGCCTTTTCCCTTGACCTTGGCGCGTCGCCCGTCAAAAACCCCTGCATGAGCACAGGACGTTTGACGATTGATCTCGATGCGCTGACCGCCAACTGGCGTGCATTGGATGGTATGAGTGGTGAGGCCGTTCAGACGGCGGCCGTCGTAAAGGCGGACGCCTATGGGTTGGGTGTGGCCAAGGTTGGCCGCGCGCTGGCCGCTGCTGGTGCGCGCCGGTTCTTTGTCGCCGCCGCCGAAGAAGGGGCCGCCCTGCGCGAAGCGCTGGGGCCGGGGCCGGAAATCAGCCTGTTTTCCGGTCACATGTCCGGGGACACCGACATGATCCACGACCTGCATCTGGTGCCCATTCTGAATTCGATGGACCAGCTGACCCGCCATTTCGAGGCCCTGCCTGGCCACCCGTTCGGCGTGCAGCTAGATACCGGCATGAACCGTCTGGGCATGGAGCCCGGCGAATGGGGCGCGATCGCCCCCATTGCCCTGGCCCAGGGCCCCACCTTGATCATGAGCCACCTGGCCTGCGCCGATGAACCTGATCACGCAATGAACGCCCGGCAACTGGCCGCGTTTCACGAGATGACAGACGGCATTGACGTGCCCCGTTCGCTGGCCGCCACTGGGGGCATCCTGCTGGGGCCGGATTACCATTTCGACCTGACCCGCCCGGGCATCGGGCTGTATGGGGGTGCCCCTTACGAGGACGCCGCCATGGTCGCCCACCTGGACCTGCCGGTAATCCAGATCCGCGACATCGCCATTGGCGAAACCGTCGGCTACTCCAATACTTGGGAGGCCGAGCGCCCCTCGCGCATTGCCACGCTGTCCGGCGGCTATGCGGACGGGTTACAGCGCCATATCTCGAACCAGGCGGTTCTGTTTCACGATGACATCCCCTGCCCCATCGTCGGGCGCGTGTCGATGGATCTGATCGGGGTCGACGTGACCCACCTGCGCGAAAGACCCAAGGCGCTGACCATCCTGGGCGACCATCAGAGCGTCGATGATCTGGCCAATGTGGCTGGCACCATCGGTTATGAAATCCTGACCCAACTTGGCGCGCGTTACACGCGGCGCTACGCGAGGGGGCGCCAGTGATCGTGATAGCGCCTCTGGCCGCGCTTGGGCGCTGGGTGCTGGCCTCGCTGGCCGGGATTGGTCGCGTGATGCTGTTTGCGCTGGACGCGATCAGTCACATCCTGCGCCCGCCGTTCTATCCACGTGAATTCCTGAACGCGCTGATGAATGTCGGCTGGTTCAGCCTGCCGGTCGTCGGCCTGACCGCTATTTTCACCGGCGGCGCGCTGGCCTTGCAGATCTATGCTGGTGGTCAGCGGTTCTCGGCCGAGGCCGTGGTGCCCCAAATCGTCGCCATCGGCATGGTGCGCGAACTGGGTCCCGTGCTGGTTGGCCTGATGGTGGCCGCGCGCGTGACCTCCAGCATTGCCGCCGAAATCGCCACCATGAAGGTGACCGAACAGATCGACGCGCTGATCACCCTGTCGACTCACCCGATGAAATACCTGACCGCGCCGCGCGTTTTGGCTGGCCTGATCGTCGTGCCTGCTCTGGTGGGTGTGGGCGACATCATCGGCATCTATGGCGGCTTTCTGGTTGGCACCCGCCAGTTGGGCTTTGCCCCCGGCACCTATATCCAGAACACCTGGAATTTCCTGGAACAGGCCGATATCGTGTCGTCCCTGATCAAGGGCTGCGTCTTTGGCTTTATCGCCACGATCATGGGCTGTTATCACGGCATGAATTCAGGCCGCGGCGCCCAGGGCGTGGGCCGCGCCACCAAGACCTCGGTCGCCGCCGCCGCCATCATGATCCTGTCCGCCAACTTCCTTCTCACAAATCTGTTTTTCACATCATGATAGAGCTGCGCGACGTCCATAAAAGTTTTGGCCCCAAGAAGGTGCTGCAAGGGGTGAACCTGACCGTCCCGCGCGGCGAAAGCATGGTGGTGATCGGTGGCTCCGGCACCGGGAAATCGGTGCTGTTGAAGTGCATCCTGGGGCTGATGACGCCCGACGCAGGCACGATCCTGCTGGACGGTGAAGACGTGGCGCGCGCCGAACGTGACGCCTTTCTGGCCCGCTTTGGCATGTTGTTTCAGGGTGCGGCTTTGTTTGACAGCCTGCCAGTCTGGCAAAACGTCGCCTTTCGCCTGCTGCGCGGATCATTGGCCCGGCCCCGCGCCGAGGCCCGCGAGATCGCCATCGAAAAACTGCGCCGCGTCGGGTTGACCCCGGATGTCGCCGACCT
>DFBF01000057.1:24572-32260 GCA_002367285.1 Rhodobacteraceae bacterium UBA3087
ATCATCTTTTTCGATGAACCCACCACCGGGCTGGACCCGATCATGGCGGGCGTCATCAACGAATTGATCCGCGAAATCGTGGTGGAAATGGGCGCGACCGCCATGACCATCACCCATGACATGTCATCGGTGCGCGCGATTTCCGACAAGGTCGCGATGCTGCACCAAGGCGTGATCCAGTGGACCGGGCCGGTGGCAGATATGGACAACAGCGGCGATCCTTACGTGCATCAGTTCATCCATGGGCTGGCCGAAGGGCCGATTGAGGCCGTTCGCTGAGGCTTTGCCCCCCCAGAGGAAACAGTCAGCAATTCTCGCCCATACTGAACACATCTTTCCGTATTAACCATATGCGCCTTTCCGCCTACACTGGTCAGACTGCGTCAGCCCATTGATTTCGCGAATTGATTTCATTGTGTGTTCGGGTTGGCTTTGGTGGGGGAAGTCATATGTCTGCGCAATCGCTTGGCCTGATGGGCCATGGTCAAAACCTTTTTCAACGCATTTCATTGGTCCTGATTGGCCTGCTGGCCGGTGTTCTGATCGCCGCATCTATCGGCGCCACGCTGGGCATGATGCCCTGGCTGGAATTCACCGCCCGTTTCGGTGATCTGGACGTTGCAAACGCCGGTGTGATTGCCCAACTGGGGTTCACCGCCTTTGTCACCTCCTTGCTGTTCTTCTTGCCTGCAAACGCCCGCATGTTGCGGCTGGAAGGCTCGCATCGCGATTTCAACCTGCGTATGGAAGACGTGCAACGCGCCTATCGCGCCGCCCATGAGGAAGACCGTAAAAAGCTGTTCAAGATCGGGTCGGAATTTGACGCCGTGCGCGAACGCATTGCGCATTTGCGCGACCATCCTGACCTTGGTGCATTGGAGCCCGAGGTGCTGGAATTGGCCGCCCAGATGAGCTTCGAAAGTCGTGATCTGGCACAGATCTATTCGGATGAAAAAGTCAGCCGTGCCAAAGACTTCCTGAAACAACGTCAGGAAGAAGTCGAACAATTTCAGGAAAACCTGGCGCTGGCAAACAGCACGGTCGGCGACATGCGCCGTTGGATGTTGCAACTGGACACCGAAGAAACCGTCGCCAAGGGCCAGATGGAGGTTCTGGAAAAGGACCTGATGGAGCTGTTGCCCAAGCTGGGCTACGAGCTGGGCTTTGAGGAACGTCCTGTGCAGGATGCGACCGTGGTACCACTGGCCGCCCAACGTGGGAAAACAGCGGAAAAACAGGAAGCTCACTGAAAGAATGGCAATTTGGGGCATACCACCCTAGATCAGGACCATGATCGTTTTGCGTTACCTCAACCTCGCCCTTCTTGTTGCCTTCCCGGTCGCCTGGTTCGCGCCCCTGCTGCGCGCGGGGATTGCACTGCCGCTGTTTGGGCTAAAGGACATCAGCGTCATTTCAGGCCTTCAGGCGCTGTGGGAGACCGATGTCCTGCTGGCCCTGCTGGTCACGTTTTTCGCCATCTTCGCGCCGCTGCTGAAAACGCTTGGGCTTGCGCTGATCCAATTCGGCCTGATGCGCCGCAAGGTGCTGCCGGTGCTGAATGGCCTGGGAAAACTGGCCATGGCCGACGTATTCCTGATCGCCCTGTATATCGTGGTGGTCAAAGGCGTTGGGCTGGCCAAGGTGGAAACCGCCTGGGGGCTTTACCTGTTTTCGACCTGCATCCTGACCTCAATTGCGATCAGCCATCTGACCAGCAAAGGCAGCCGAGCGGCCCGAAACTTTTGACGGGTTTCAGACCGGTTTCCTGAAAAGAAAACGGCGCCGTCGTGCTTGATGCACTCCTGCGTTTCAGGCACAAACGGCCCATGGCAAAAACAAAGAATTTCACCTGCAACGCCTGCGGCGCGACATCTTCAAAGTGGTCCGGGCGCTGTGACGCCTGCGGCGCGTGGAACACGATCGTCGAAGAGGTGCCCCTGTCCGCCGGCCCGGCCTCAAAAACCCTGGGCGGAAAACGGGGATCAAACCTGGCGCTGGTCGACCTGGCAACCGAAGAAGCCCCCCCGCCCCGCACAACCAGCGGTGTGGCGGAACTGGACCGGGTGTTGGGTGGCGGGCTTGTGCCTTCCTCGGCCGTTCTGGTGGGCGGTGACCCCGGCATCGGCAAGTCGACCTTGTTGTTGCAAGCGGCCGCGCAGTTCGCCAACCGCGGGCTGAAAGTCGTCTATGTGTCGGGCGAAGAAGCCACCGCGCAGGTGCGTATGCGCGCCCAACGGCTGGGGCTTGAGAAAGCGCCGGTCAAACTGGCCTGTGAAACCAATCTGCGCGACATCCTGACCACCTTGGACGCCGAAAAACCCGATCTGGTGGTGATCGATTCGATTCAAACCATGTGGGCCGACAATGTCGAAAGCGCACCGGGATCGGTCAGCCAGGTGCGCAGCGCCGCGCACGAGCTGACAATGTTTGCAAAACGCAAAGGCATCGCCGTGATCCTGGTCGGTCATGTCACCAAGGACGGCCAGATCGCAGGCCCGCGCGTTATCGAACACATGGTCGACACGGTGCTTTATTTCGAAGGCGAACGCGGCCACCAGTTCCGCATCCTGCGCGCTGTGAAAAACCGCTTTGGCCCCGCCGACGAAATCGGCGTGTTTGAAATGACCGGCACGGGGCTTGCCGAGGTTCTGAACCCCTCGGCCCTGTTCCTGTCGGACCGCGAAGACCCCGCGCCGGGCAGCGTCGTATTCGCAGGCATCGAAGGCACGCGCCCCGTGTTGGTCGAATTGCAAGCGCTGGTCGCCCCCAGCCCGCTGTCGCAACCGCGCCGATCGGTGCTGGGATGGGACAGCGGACGCCTGGCGATGATTCTGGCCGTGCTAGAGGCGCGATGTGGCATTCCTTTCACAGGCTTGGACGTCTATCTTAATGTCGCGGGCGGCATGAAGATTTCCGAACCTGCCGCCGATCTGGCTGTTGCGGCGGCGCTACTTTCGGCCCGCGAAGACGCCGCGATTCCGAAAGAGACTGTGGTTTTCGGCGAAATCAGCCTATCAGGGGCCCTGCGCCCGGTGGGTCAGACAGAAAACCGCTTGAAAGAAGCGCAAAAACTTGGTTTCTCCGCAGCTATTGCGCCAACGCGCAGCAAAATTGGAACGAACCCGGGAATTTCTGTCAAAGAAATGCCGGATTTGGCCGGTTTTGTCGGAGACATATTCGGGGCCGGTTAGAGCCCGTTCGAAGAGGTAGAAAGCATGGAATCGTTCACGATCATCGACGGCGTCGTCGCGGCAGTCGTTCTGGTATCAGCCATCCTGGCCTATTCGCGCGGCTTTGTGCGCGAGGGCATGTCGATTGCCGGCTGGATCGTTGCCGCTATCCTGGCCTATATTTTCGCCCCCAAGGCGGTGCCTTTGGTAAAAGAAATTCCGGTGGTCAGCGACTTCTTCGCCGACAGCTGCGAATTGTCCGTCATCGCCGCCTTTGCGGCCGTGTTTGCCCTGGCGTTGGTGGTCGTGTCGATCTTTACGCCGTTGTTTTCCTCGGCGGTGCAACGCTCGGCCTTGGGCGGCATTGATCAGGCGCTTGGCTTTGTCTTCGGGGTCGCGCGCGGCATCTTGTTGGTGGCGATTACGCTGGTGGTCTATGACCGCGTCGTGACCACGGATTCAATCCCGATGGTGGACGATTCACGCACCGCCAAAGTGTTCGCCCGCACCCAGGACAAGATCAACGAACAGATCCCCGCCGATGCGCCAGGCTGGATCGTTGAACGCTATGAGGCGCTGGTTTCGACCTGCAATCCGTAAGCCTCTGTAACATTCCGTTCACAAAGCATCGGCTCCACGTCGGTTCCGTGGTGACAGCAGCGATTTGACCCTCTAAGAGGGGGCCATCCAAGGACCTCGCTATCGGAGCTGCTGCCCATGCTGCCTGCCATGCCCCCCGCTCACCCTTTTGATGATGATAAATTGAAAGAGGAGTGCGGCGTGTTCGGCGTGATCGGCATGACCGACGCCGCAAACTTCGTGGCCCTGGGGCTGCACGCGCTGCAACACCGCGGCCAAGAGGCTGGCGGCATCGTCAGCCACGACCCCGAAGAAGGCTTCAACAGCGCCCGCCGCTTTGGTTATGTGCGCGACAATTTCACCTCGCAAAAGCTGATGGAAACGCTGCCCGGTCCGCTGGCTATCGGCCACGTGCGCTACTCCACCGCCGGATCAAAAGGCGCCGTCATCCGCGACGTTCAGCCGTTTTTTGGCGAATTTTCCATGGGCGGCGCGGCGATTGCCCACAATGGCAACATCACCAACGCCAATGCCCTGCGCAAGGAACTGATTGACCGCGGCTCGATCTTTCAAAGCTCGTCCGACAGTGAATGCATCATCCACCTGATGGCACGATCACTGCAACGCAACATCCCCGAGCGCATGGAAGATGCCCTGCGCCGGGTCGAAGGCGCGTTTTCCATTGTCGCCATGACACGGACCAAAATGATGGGTGTGCGCGACCCGCTGGGCGTGCGCCCGCTGGTTCTGGGCCAACTGGGTGACGGCTGGGTGCTAAGCTCGGAAACCTGTGCGTTGGACATCATCGGCGCGCAATTCGTGCGGGACATCGAACCTGGCGAGATGGTCGTCATCTCGAAAACCGGGGTCGAAAGCCACTATCCGTTCCGCCCGGTGCCGTCCCGTTTCTGCATCTTCGAACATGTCTATTTTTCGCGCCCGGATTCGATCCTGGGCGGGCGTTCTGTCTATGAAACCCGCCGCCAGATCGGCGTGGAACTGGCCCGCGAAAACCCCGTTGACGCCGACCTGGTCTGCCCAGTCCCAGATTCAGGCACCCCCGCGGCAATCGGGTTCAGCCAGGAAAGCGGTATTCCCTATGCGATGGGCATCATCCGCAACCAGTACATGGGCCGCACATTCATTGAACCGACCGAGCACATCCGCAACATGGGCGTGCGCCTGAAGCTGAACGTGAACCGTGCGCTGATCAAGGGCAAGCGGGTCATCCTGGTCGACGACAGCGTCGTGCGCGGCACCACCAGCCGCAAGATCAAGGACATGATCCTGGACGCCGGCGCGGCCGAGGTGCATTTCCGCATCGCGTCGCCCCCCACGGCCTGGCCGTGCTTCTATGGCGTCGACACGCCCCAGCGCGACAAGCTGCTGGCGGCAACGATGACCGAGGATCAGATGCGCGACCACCTGGCGGTCGACAGCCTCAAGTTCATCTCTCTGGACGGGTTGTACCGCGCGGTTGGTGAAGCCAAAGGCCGCAACAACGAATGCCCGCAGTATTGCGACGCTTGCTTCTCGGGGGAATACCCGGTCGCCCCGTCTGACATGATCGAAAAGGGCTTTGAAATGGAGGCGGCGCAATAAGCGCCGCCCCCGCCACAGGCTGACAGCTGGCCTATTGGTTCAACATCTGTTCGCTGGCTTCAAAATCCGCGCCGACGAAGTTCAGGCAGGTATCGGCGTATTTCATGCCGGTATACACATCAAGCACAGTAATCCTGACTTGCCGATGATACTGAAGCCGGGGGAGGTCGACATAGATTTCCCCCGGTGTATCAGGCAGTTGCGTCACGACGCGACTGCCGGTGTCCGTCACGATTTCAACCGTGCGGGGGCGGGCATTGTTGAAATAGACCTTTTCGGATTTGGCATAGCCATTCATGAAAATCAGGCGGCTGAAGGGTGGCGCACCATAGAAGGTCAGCGTGATCGTCTGGCCCTCGCCATAGCCGCGCACGCCTTCGCACCAGGCCGTGCGGTTGTCCCAATCCAACAGGTTGTCGGGGCCATAATCATTGCCCGCCTGCGGGGCCAAAGCCGAGCTGACACAATACTGAATGCTGTCGACATATTGGGTCGGCCCCAGTGTCGCACAAATCTCGGCCTGGGCCGCCCCCGCTGTGGCACAGAAAACGGCCAATGCAATCATCCGCCTTCGCCCTGATAATCTGGTCATCCCTCTCTCCTCAATCTCTGGTTTCACTTAACCGTACCAACGACGATCCAGTGATTTCCGTCGTCGTAACGATAGACATAGCCATCATGGACCGCGCCTTCGGACGAGATCACGGCGCGGCGGCCTGCAACACAGTTTTCGTACCGGCCCCCGGTGGTGTCGCAAGCATAACTGATCATGACCCCGCCATACAGAAGCGTGAAACTGCCTTGAAAGCCGCAAATGAACGGGCCCTTCTTGGCAAAAAGGCTATGCCCGCCGCCAAGACCCAGGGTATAGCCAGAGACCCATCCCTCGGCGGCCACGCTGCTGTCCAGACAGGGGTGCGGACCGGGCGGCATGATGTCAGGCGCCTGGGCGACCTCGGGCTGATCCGGCTCAGCGGGGACCGGGTCCGGCACCGGAGCGGTATCGGCCAAGCCCTGCGCCGCATTCAGGTTGCGCCCGACAATCTGGATCGCCTCGTCGATAATGTCGCGCGTCCCGGTGCATTCGGTCAGTTGCCGCGCATTCACAAAGCCCTGGCGGGCCTCGGAATAGGCCGCAACCGCGCCCTCATAGTCGCCCGCCCGGAAGGCCGCCTGCCCCTCTTCGTGGCGCTTCTTGGCCGCGCCATAGAGGTCGTACACCCGATCTTCGCGCGCCCGCGCAAGGCGCAGCGCCTCGACCAACGCGGCGTGGCCTTCGGTGTCATCAGCCAGCCCGGCCAGTTCCTGTTCGGCGTTGGCAAAATCACACAACCCGATCACCGTGCGCACATAGTCCAGCGAGATGCTGGTCGTGATGCGGTCCCAGTTTCGATCCGTCATCGCGATGGCCTCGTCCAGTGTCGCCTGGTTGCGGTCACAAGCGCTTGTCTGGCGGGCCTGTTGCAACAGGCCCCGCGCAGTATGGAAGGTCAGGCCGGCGTTGCCCTCATCCCCGGCCTCCAACAACGCTTTGGCATCACGCGCAAGGCTGCGGGCGTCGTCATACAGGGCGCGCACCTGATCTTCCCGCGCTGTTGCAGCCGCAAGCGCGGCCTCCAGTGCGGGCCTGTCGGGGTCCGTGGCCGACATGGCGGCCAAGGCCACACGCGCATCGCGGAAATTGCAGTCCTCAATCAGAGCGCGGATGCGATCCGGCGCGCCCCCCGTTTCCGGCAGACACACCCCACCCTGGCAGGTGCCGAAATCGCAGGCCAAGCCGGTGTCCTGGCAACAGGGCTGGCCGAAGCCGCCACAATCCTCGCAAATGCCGGAAACACCGCCCGTCGTCGTCGGGGCCAGCACCCCGAACCGGCAAAACGGTGCGCCCGCCCCCTCGCAAGCGGCAAAGCCGACATGGCCGCAGGCACGCAGGGGGTCCTCGACCTGCTGTGCACAGATCACGCGACCATCTGACAAGGCAATCGGGCGATTGCCCCAACTCGGAAGGGAACACTCCGGTGCCCCAGTCGGCCCCTCGCACGCCATCTGCCCCGGCATACCGCAACTGACACACAGGTCCAGCCCGACATTGCAGACACCTTCCAAACAAGCGGTATCGGCAGGACAGCGCCCGCCAAATTCGCCATCCTCAATGATCTGCGCCTGCGCCAGATTGGCAAACCCAATCGCCAGCCACAAGATAAGAACCGCTCTGAAACCGCGCATGTCATTTCCCCCGTTTGTTGTGACAAGCCTATCGCCGCCAGAGATTTTGTCCTTGCGCCATATCAATCCAATCGCCGCCGCAGATGCGTTGGCTTCAGCGGGATTGCGCTT
>DFBF01000180.1:0-3130 GCA_002367285.1 Rhodobacteraceae bacterium UBA3087
TCACAGCTCGATGCAGCTGTTGGAAACCGGTCTGTTTGACAAGGCGGGGTTCACCCACCTGCATGTGGCAGGCCACCCCGAAGGCAACCGCGACATCGACCCCACCGGTGGCACCAGGCTGGTTGATGAAGCGCTTCAGTGGAAACAGAAATTCTATGACAGCACCGACGCGCAGATGGCGCTGGCCACCCAGTTTGCTTTTGACGCAGGCCCCATCATCAAATGGGCCGAGGACGTAAAAGCGGCCGGCGTCGACATTCCGATCCACATCGGCATTGCTGGCCCGGCAAAGCTGCAAACGCTGATCAAGTTCGCCATTGCCTGTGGTGTTGGCCCGTCCCTGAAAGTGCTGCAAAAACGCGCCATGGACATGACGAAACTGTTGCTGCCGTATGAGCCCACCGATGTGATCGCCCAACTGGCCGCCCACAAGGCCGCAACCCCCGACTTCAACATCACCAATGTGCATTTCTTCCCGCTGGGCGGGATCAAGACAAATGCCAATTGGGCCATCAACAACGGCGGCACGTCCACCGTTCCCGTATCCCCCGTCAAGGACGTCTAAATGACCCGCACCATCATCGAATCCGCCTCGAAAACTGCCATTATCGGCTTTGATCAGCCCTTTACCGTGATCGGTGAGCGGATCAACCCGACGGGCCGCAAGATCCTGAATGCCGAACTGGAAGCAGGCGATTTTTCGCGCGTCGAGGCCGATGCGCTGGCCCAGGTTGCCGCCGGGGCGACGATCTTGGACATCAACTCGGGCGCCGTGTTCTCGGGCAAGATGGCAGAGGACCCGCGCTATGCGGACAACAACTTTGTTGAACCGACCCTGATGCGTCAGTTGATCGAAGTCGTGCAGGCCGTCACCGACTGCCCGCTGTGCATCGACAGCTCGGTCCCCGGTGCGCTCGAGGCCGGGCTTGCCGCCGCCAAAGGCCGCCCGCTGCTGAATTCAGTCACCGGTGAAGAAGAACGGCTGGAAATGGTCCTGCCGTTGGTCAAGAAATACAACGTGCCGGTCGTGGCGATTTCCAACGACGACACAGGGATCTCCGAAGACCCCGACGTGCGCTTTGCCGTCGCCAAGAAGATCGTCGAACGCGCCGCCGATTTCGGCATTCCGGCCCATGACATCGTGGTCGACCCGCTGGTCATGCCGATCGGCGCCATGGGCACTGCGGGCTTGCAGGTGTTTACGCTGGTACGCCGCCTGCGCGAAGAACTGGGTGTAAACACGACCTGTGGCGCATCCAACATTTCGTTCGGTCTGCCCAACCGCCATGGCATCAACAACGCGTTCCTGCCCATGGCCATGGGCGCGGGCATGACAAGCGCGATCATGAACCCGGTCACCATCCCGGTCGGCCCCAAAAAACTGGCGGAAAAGCGCGCCGAAATCGAAGCCAAGGGCATCATTCTGCCTGCCGATATGGACGACGAGGCCTTCTGTGAAGCCTTCGGAGTTGGGTCGACCAAAGCCAAGCCTGGCAAGGAAATGGAAGCCATTCGCGCGGCCAACTTCCTGACCAACAATGACGATGGCGGGGCCGAATGGATCCGCTTTAACACAGCCTCTGGCGGAACGGGCGCTGCTGGTGGCCGTCGCGGTGGCCGTCGTCGCCGCGGATAAAACACCAAAACGCGCCCGTTTCCAGGACGCAACGGGCGCGTTAACCTTGATTTAACCGGGTTCGTGCGACCTTCGAAAAATGAACGATATGTCGCATATTCGGCCCCTTGGCGCGGACTGGCTGGACCAGATTTTTCGTGCAAAGGCGGCGATGAACGGCGGGGTGATCAGACGCCGCGTGGCGGATGTCGAACGGGAAATCGGTCGCGCAGCGTTCGAGCTTGAGGTCCGCAAGCGCGGCTTTCACCTGATCGAGTGTGATGGCACCTTCGCCATTCTCTGTTCTGCCGCCCCCCTTCAGATCATCTGCTAGGGCCCAAAATTTTCTAGAAAATTTTGCCGCACCAGATTTTTCTAGAAAAATCTGGACGGACCCCGCCGATTGGTCGGGGGTAATCATCGTCCTGACGCCTTCAGCCCTTGCCCCATTTCCCTCGCAGGGTAAAACAGGACTGAAAAACAGAGAGACGCGCGCATGTCTAACGATCCATTGGTCATCTTCACCCCCTCCGGCAAACGCGGACGGTTCCCGGTCGGCACGCCGGTTCTCACGGCGGCCCGCAAGCTGGGCGTCGATCTGGATTCAGTCTGCGGCGGGCGTGGCATCTGTTCCAAATGCCAAATCACTCCGTCTTTTGGTGAGTTCCCCAAACATGGCGTGACCGTCAGAGAAGACGCGCTGTCAGACTGGAACGCCGTCGAACAACGCTATGACGACAAACGCGGGCTGGCCAAGGGCCGCCGCCTGGGATGTCAGGCCACGGTTCAGGGGGACGTCGTCATTGATGTGCCGCCCGAAAGCCAGGTCCACCGCCAAGTCGTTCGCAAACGCGCCGAGGCCCGCGATATTGTCCTGACCCCGTCGATCCGCCTGCAATATGTCGAGGTCGAACAGCCCGACATGCACAAACCCACTGGCGATCTGGAACGTCTGATTGAGGCCCTGAAGGCCGTGATGGGCCTGGAGCGGATCGAGATCGACGCAAACCTGCTGCGCGAGTTGCAACCGGTCCTGCGCAAAGGCGGCTGGACCGTCACGGCCGCCGTGCATATGGGCGACGACACCTGCCCGCCGTCGATCATGGCGCTGTGGCCCGGCTTTTACGACGGGCACATTTATGGCTTGGCGGTCGATCTGGGCTCCACCACCATCGCCGCGCATCTGTGTGACCTGCAAACAGGCGAGGTCGTCGCCTCCTCAGGCATCATGAACCCGCAAATCCGGTTCGGTGAAGACCTGATGAGCCGGGTCAGTTATTCGATGATGAACCCCGGTGGTGATCTGGAAATGACCCAGGCGGTCCGCGAGGGGCTGAACACATTGTTCGTGCAACTGACAACCGAGGCCGAGATCGACAAGTCCTTGATCCTGGACAGTGTTTTCGTGATGAACCCGGTCATGCACCACCTGTTTCTGGGCATTGATCCGTTTGAGCTGGGCCAGGCACCTTTTGCCTTGGCCACCTCTGATGCACTGTCGTTGCGGGCCGCCGA
>DFBF01000180.1:3214-4706 GCA_002367285.1 Rhodobacteraceae bacterium UBA3087
GACAAATCCGAAGACCTGGTGTTGGTCGTTGATGTGGGCACCAATGCGGAAATCCTGTTGGGCTCGAAAGACGGCGTTCTGGCCTGTTCCTCGCCCACCGGGCCTGCCTTTGAGGGGGCGCAGATCAGCTCAGGCCAGCGCGCCGCGCCGGGGGCGATCGAACGGGTCGAAATCAACCCCATCACCAAAGAGCCGCGCTTTCGCGTCATCGGGTCAGACATCTGGTCGGACGAAGATGGCTTTGACCAGGTCGTCGCCACCACCGGGATCACCGGCATCTGCGGGTCTGGCATTATCGAGGTGATTGCCGAAATGCGTCTGGCGGGCATCGTCGATGGCCCCGGCCTGATCGGGTCGCCAGAACAGACCGGCACGGCGCGCTGTTTCCAGGACGGGCGCACCTATTCTTACATGCTGCATGACGGCAGCGCCGAGGGCGGACCGCAGATCAGCGTCACCAATGGCGATGTGCGTGCAATCCAGATGGCCAAGGCGGCGCTATATTCCGGCGCGCGGCTGTTGATGGACAAACTTGAGGTCGACAAGGTCGATCGCATTGTTCTGGCGGGGGCGTTCGGCGCCCATATAAGCCCGAAACACGCCATGGTTCTGGGGATGATCCCCGATTGCGCCCTGGACAAGGTGACCAGCGCTGGCAATGCGGCAGGAACAGGCGCGCGGATCGCGCTGTTGAACACCGACGCGCGGCGTGAAATCGAGGCAACCGTACGCGCCATTCACAAGGTCGAAACGGCGGTTGAACCCCGGTTCCAAGAACACTTTGTCAACGCCAGCGCCATTCCGAATTCCGCCGACCCCTTCCCGATTCTGAACGCTATCGTCGAGCTGCCCGACGTGACCTTCAACACCGGTGGCGGCGGCGATGGTGGCGGGCGCAGGCGGCGGCGACGCGGCTAGGCCCCGCTTGGCCACAGCACGACGACCGTCAGCCTGTTCATCTCAAACCTGGTGTTTTGACAAGAGGCCAGGAATTTCGACACCACCGCCGAGGCGAAACCGCTGTTGCACACCCGGTCCCTGGCCGTTGAAGCGCAGTATTGCCTGCTGTTGCTGTTGATTCTGCTGTGGCGGTTGGGGCGCAAACCTGTGTTTTGGATCGTCCTGGGCTGTCCATCACCAGCCTTCTGGCCACGGAATACGGCCATCGCGACATACCGGTCGCCAATTTCTATCTGGCGCCGTTCCGGGCCTGGGGACTGCTGGTCAGATCGCTTTGCGCGCTTCACCTAAAGAACGGAGAGGTTCGCAAACTGAATTAGGCGCCGCCCATTGGCCCGACATGGACCAAGAAATCAGCATTCCAGCCCAGAATGTGCGCCTGCGGACTATGGCGCAGGCCGCCCGTATACCGACGATGGACCGCACCGATCTCTATTGCGAACCCATGCGCGAAATGTGCCACGCCATCGGGCCGCAGCTGGAAAATACCTCTATGATCGCACGCATATTTCGCTGGACGGTGCTGCATTCT
>DFBF01000180.1:4731-8500 GCA_002367285.1 Rhodobacteraceae bacterium UBA3087
CTGGTTCGCCCCCTGCGCGGAGCCGCCATTTCATGGCCGCGAAACGCTTGACGCCCCGCCCGGCGCGGTTTAATCCTGCATCCCGACGCGGGTGTAGCTCAATGGTAGAGCAGCAGCTTCCCAAGCTGAATACGAGGGTTCGATTCCCTTCACCCGCTCCAACCCTCCCCCTGACGACCCCGCCCTACGATTGCGTCGACAGGTCGCAGACGTTGCCCGGGTATGGGCTTGATCCGGTTTACACAAGTTGGCACCTTGATGCTGAAAGCGTTCCAATCCCAAACGACCTGATGGTTTGGTATGCTGGGTGGAAAGGGGTCGCCATGCCGCGTTTTTCTCTTCTGTTCGTCCTGTTTTCCCTGTTCAGCGCAGCGCCGGGAGTGGCCCAGACCGACGCCGCTGCGCAGGGTGCCGTATGCGCTGGGTTGGATGAGCAATTTGCTCATCAACAGGCCGATTTGCAACGCATCCTTCCCGGTCAGAAACGCGAGGTGGACGCCTGGTACGAACAGCAAATAAAGAACGATGAAGACAGCCGCTGGAACCCTCTGGAGTACTTTTTTGGTCCATCGGGGATCACGCCACCCCGTGTCGCGGCGGACTACAGCAAGAACACAGGTGCGCTGGACTGTCTCACTTGGGTTCTGAGCGGCTGTGATGGTCGTCGCGGTGGGCCGACGCTGGACCCCGAACAGCCGCAGCACGTCGCGGCCTTCAATACAATCTCCACCACATGGGCGGACCAGATCGAAGCCCGCGCAGACCAGGACTGGATGATGTCGGTTGAACGCAAAGACATGGTGAAGAACGCCTCGGACGCCGCAAGCAAGCTCCGGTGGCTGGCCGAAGCTAACGCTCTTTCGGGCTTTGCAACAGAATGTCGGGGCGTGGCCCAGTTTTTGCGAGATGGGCTGTTGCCGGAACCGACAAGCAAACGACCGCCACCAGCCAAAGACCCCAAAACCTGTTCCGATCTGGACGATCTGCCGGGCGGGTTGCTTGAATTCTGTATCATGCCGCCCGGTGACGACGAAGAAGACCTGCATTTCGAGTGTTGTAAGTACTGAGGCAGGCAATCGCCGGGCAAAACTGCTGGCCCCTTTAAGGCGCGGATGGCATTGCAATATGTATCGCGGCGCGGTCTGTTCCGCCTCCGATAATTCGCCGCTATTGAATAAGCATCCGCCAGCAACGCGACGGAACATGTGCATTTCACAGGGGAGGGCCTTGAACTGAACAGCGCCTTGGCGCCATAGGTGTGGTGAATACGGCCGCGACCCTGTTCAGCCGCGCCAAGTCGCACAATCCGGAGCCCCCATGACTGATCTACCTTTCCTGACACCCCTGTCCCCCGATCAACTGCACGCCGCCGGGGTGCCGGACGGCTGGTCCTTCGGCATGGCCGACATCGTGCGATTTCATGAACTTGACGCGCTGAACCATGTGAACAACGTGGCCTATTTCCGCTGGTTTGAAAGCCTGCGCATTCCTTATTTCCAGGCCTATGACCTGTCCAACTACCAACCCGGTGATCCGACCTTGGTGGTGATGACAAACACCGCGAAATACCATGCGCCGCTGTTTCTGAACGACCGCTATGTTACCGTCGGGCGCACGGCCAGTTTCCGGCAGAACTCCTTTCGCATGGAATACGCCGTGTTTTCGGAAGGCGCGTTGAAAACAACGGGCGATTGCATCGTCGTTTGCCTGGAAGCTGACGCCGCCACCAAATGCGCCCTGCCCAAGGCCGCAACCCGTGCGTTCGTGAACCGGGATGGGGCGATCAAGGAATAAGGCGAAAACCCGCCATACTGCCAACATGTGGTGACAAGCCGCAGGCATTGCCCTATATTTCCACGCAATACGGGCATCAGACCCGTGGCAATTCAAGAGGCAACACCGCGCGGTGCGGTGTCTTTGGCAAGGACATGACGATGAGCAGCTTTTCACGACGTGGGTTTATGGCAAGTGCGGGCGGTGCAGCCCTGATGACGGCCGGGTGTGCCAATGGCATTGGGTCAAAAGGCGGTGCGGCGATCGATGCGCGGGTGCAGACGACGCTGAACTATCTTTTTAACCGCTATCCCGGCACGCAGGAACTGTCGAACAAGGCGTCCGGCATGCTGGTCATGCCGCTTGTGACCGAAGCAGGCTTTGGCATCGGCGGCGCCTATGGGCGCGGCGCGCTGCGGGTTGGTGACGCGACGGTTGATTATTATCTGCAGGCCGAGGCCAGCATCGGCTTCCAGATCGGCGCACAGCAATATGCGCATGTGTTATTTTTCATGACCGACGAGGCGCTGCAAAACTTCCGCACCTCGCCCGGTTGGGTTGCTGGTGCAGACATCAAATACGCCATCCAGAACGAAGGCGACCGGTTGTCGGCGGACACGATCACCTCGCTGACCCCCGTGGTGGCGGTGGTGTTTGGTCAGGCGGGCCTGATTGCAGGTGCGACGATCGAAGGCACGAAATACACGCGGATCATCCCGTAAGCCACAGTTTCACAACGATAAAAGGAGGCGTCCATTGGGGCGCCTCCTGCCGTTTCATGGGGCCGGTTATCCCAATGCCCGCAGGCGTTTGATCAGGGACGAGGTGTCCCAGCGCGCACCGCCCATGTTTTGCACATCCTTGTAAAACTGATCAATCAGCGCCGTGCCCGGCAGGGATGCGCCGTTTTCATCCGCCGTGGCCAGGCAAATACCCAGATCCTTGCGCATCCAGTCGACGGCAAAGCCGTGGTTGAATTCATCATCCGCCATGGTCGCGTGCCGGTTCACCATCTGCCAGCTGCCCGCAGCGCCGCCCTGGATCACATCCACGACCTCACGGATGTCCAGCCCGGCTTTTTCGGCAAAATGCAGCCCTTCGGACAGGCCTTGGACCAGACCCGCGATGCAGATCTGGTTGACCATCTTGGTCAGCTGACCAGCCCCACTGTCGCCCAGCCGTTTCACGGTGCGGCCATAAACCTGCATGATCGGTTCAGCCGCGTCATAGGCGGCTGCATCACCGCCACACATGACCGACAAAACGCCGTTTTCCGCGCCGGCCTGACCACCCGACACGGGTGCGTCAACAAAGCTGACGCCAATATCGGCCGCGGCGCCGTACAGTTCGCGCGTCACCTTGGCCGACACGGTGGTATGGTCGACGAAAATTGCGCCCTGGACCATGCCCGCAAAGGCCCCCTCATCGCCCAGACAGACCGCGCGCAGGTCGTCGTCATTGCCGACACAGGCCATGACGAAATCCGCACCCTCGGCTGCTGCGCGCGGTGTGTCATGCGCCGTGCCACCGTGTTGATCCGCCCAGGCCTGAGCTTTGGTGAAGGTCCGGTTATACACCGTGACCTCATGTCCAGCCGCCACCAGATGGCCCGCCATCGGATATCCCATGACACCCAGCCCCAGAAATGCACATTTAGCCATGACGGCCCCCTCTGTTGATTGTATATGGTCCTGATGTTCTTACCTAACGGGCCTGTGGTCCACGTCAACAAGTGAGGTCTCATGGCGCTTTTGTTTCGTTGGTTGGTCCGGGGGGTTCTGGCCGTGACAGGCCTGGCCCTGGCGGCAGGCTTTCTTGTCTATTATCTGGCCTCGCAATCCCTGCCCGACTATGACGTCACCCGCGAGACATACGGGCTTCAGGCACCGCTGGAGATCGTGCGCACCAACGCCAACGTGCCGCATATTTTTGGCGAAACCGATCAGGACGTGTTCTTTGGCCTTGGCTATGCCCATGCGCAGGACAGGCTGTGGCA
>DFBF01000147.1:0-533 GCA_002367285.1 Rhodobacteraceae bacterium UBA3087
ATCAGCTGGCAGATGGCACGATCCGGCCTGCTGACCGCCACCGCCAATCTGATTGCGCAGGGGGAAACGGTGGTAACCAGCACTGGCGCGGGGACCCTGACCGACTGGACGCTGAAACGCTTCGGCCATTTCAATGGCTCAATCGCGCGGGGCGGTGTGTCTCTTGGCAACGTGGTTTCGGCCGAGATCACCTATGCCAACAATCTGGACCGAGTTGAGACCATCCGCAGTGACGGCAGCATCGAAGGCGCAGACCCGTCCATTGCCGCTCTCTCTGGCCGGATCGAGGTGCGTTTTGCAGATCAGACCCTGCTGACGCAGGCGATCAATGGTGACCCGGCGGAACTGACTTTTGCTTATGCGCTTGGTTCCGGTGAAAGTTTCGAACTGGTTGCCCATGCGGTCTACCTGCCGCGTCCTCGTTTGGAAATTCAGGGCCCACAAGGCGTGCAGGCGACCTTCGACTGGCAGGCTGCCCGCGACCCGGTGCTGGGCCGGATGTGCACCGCCACCCTCATCAATGACGTGGAGAC
>DFBF01000147.1:608-4995 GCA_002367285.1 Rhodobacteraceae bacterium UBA3087
TGACCCCGCTGACCACGGCGCTGATGGTGGCCGCGCGCAATGACGATGCTGTTACCGCGCTGTCAGAGGAGGCCAGCGACGAGGAACGCGCACTGGTTTTTGCCAAAGCCATCGCAAAGATCGCAATCCTCGACTGGGATGGCGTTGGGGATACCGAAGGGAATGCAATCAAACCCAGCCCCGAACACATTGATGCCCTGCTGGATATCTATCCGGTCTTCGAGGCATTCCAGTTGCGCTACGTCAGCAAGGGGTTGTTGTTGGATGCGGAAAAAAACGTCTCTGCGCCCTTGCCGAATGGGAGTTCGGCGTGGGCGCAAGCTACTGCGCAGCCTGTGAAGAAACGTGCCAAGACTGCCCGCGCCAAATCAACCGGCCGCTAACGCTGGAAGGCTGGCAGGTCTGGGATCTGGCGCAGCGCATGGGTGGGCAGCTGCGGGTTGTCCCGGGTGCCGTGCTCGGCTGGGATCTCGGGACAGCAATAGCGATGGCATCGGCACTGGGGATCAACCCCCTGATTGTCGCGGAAATCCTGCCAGCTCTGGAAGCGGTAACAGTGAAGGCGCTCAATGATAAGATCGTGTCAGGCGGCCTGGAGGGGGGTGATGTCCGAGACGTCAACGGTTTCGCGGGCAAGGGCCAGATCCCAAGCCCGTTGCAGGTTCAGCCAGAACTCAGCCGTGTTGCCAAAGAACTTTGACAACCGCATGGCCGTATCCGCGCTCAAGGCGGTTTCGCCTTTTACGAGACGTTCGATCCGAGTGCGCGGCACGTTCAGGCGTTTGGCAAGTGCAATGGCGCTCATGTCGAGCGGCTCGAGAAAGAGCTCAGCCAGCACTTCTCCTGGATGAGACGGTTTTTTCATCAGCGTCATGCCCTGCCCTTTCAATGGTAATCCACGATTTCAACGTCATCAGGCCCCTGATCGGTCCACATGAAGCAAATGCGCCATTGCTTGTTGATGCGAACCGAATGTTGTCCGAAACGGTCCCCCTTCAACTCCTCGAGATGATTTCCCGGTGGAAACCTGAGGTCCTCAAGGACAGCGGCGGCATCCATCGCCGACAACATAGCCCGGGTTCGCCGGATCAGATCGGCCGGAAAACCCTTGCCATACCGATCCTGCATCGCATTGGCCGCAAGCTTGCCCTTCGTGCTTATGATCATCAAGTACATGTATCATGGTGTGATACGTACTTCAAGAGCAAGGTTAACCTTTCGAAGAAAGAGAGCACATGGCTGAAAAACGAGTTTCTGTCCGCCTGAGTGCCACCGGCGGTCGTCAGGTCAAGGCGGAATTGGAAGGCATCGGCACCGCGGGCAAACAATCCTTCGGACGGCTCTCAAAGGAAATGGAAGCAGCCAACAAACGCCTTGCCTCCTTCTCCCGCGCCGCACGCCGGGCAGCCGGGATTGCAACCGCTGCTGCCGTTGCAGCGGGCGTCGCAATGATCCGCTCCGGCCTGCAAGCGGTAGACGCACAAGCCAAGCTGGCGCAATCGCTCGGCACCACGGTTGCCAGTATCCAGGTGCTGGAGCGCGCGGGTGATCTGGCCGGTGTTTCCATCTCCGGCGTGGAACAGGCTACCAAGGACCTGACGCGGCGGCTGAGCCAGGCCGCATCCGGGACCGGTCCTGCGGCAAAGGCGCTCAATCAGCTGGGCCTGTCCGCGACCGATCTGATGGCTTTGCCGCTGGACGAGCGGGTCGGTGCTATCAATGCCGCCATTGAGGAATTCGTACCGGTGGCCGAACGCGCCGCCGTCGCAGGCCAGCTGTTTGGTGAGGAAGGCAGTATCGCCATGTTGCGCATCGATACCGCGACGCTGCGGCAGGCGACGCAGGACGTGCGGGATTTTGGGGTGGTGGTGTCCGAGCAGGACGCGGATCGGATTGAACGCACCAATGATGCCATCTCCCAGCTTGGCCTGATCTGGCGCGGATTGTCGAACCAGCTGGCGGTGGCTGCGGCTCCGGCGCTGGAAGCGGTGGCAAAAGCCATGGCCGCCATGGCGCGCAGCACCAGGCCGATCGGCAAAGCGATCACGGCACTGTTCGACAATATGGGTCGCCTTACTACCTATGCTGCCACCTTCGCGGCCATGATGGCCGGACGCTGGGTTGCCGGGCTGGCAGCAGCGGCCCTGTCGGTGCGCGGCCTTGCCGTGACACTGGTGGTCCTGCGAGGTGCCCTGATCCGCACTGGCATTGGTGCGCTGATCATCGGCGCGGGCGAGCTGGTTTATCAGTTTACCAGGTTGATCTCCGGCGCTGGCGGGTTTGGCAATGCCATGGGCCTGCTGAAGGATGTAGCGACAGAGGTCTGGGAACGTATCGGCGACGGAGCCTGGGTGATTGTCCTGCGGATGCGCGCAATCACCAACCGGCTGAAGGCGTCCTGGTTTGATGCGCTGGCCGCGATGCAGGAAAAATGGGCAGGGTTTCTGAAGGCCATATCCGGCGCGGCGTTCAAAATCCCCGGCATGAGTGGTCTGGCAAACTCGCTGGCCTTCGATGCGGGGATGGCGGGGCAAGCGGTTGATGGGTTGCGCGAACGCGCGGCGGATTACCGGGAATTCGCCGCCAATATTGGCGGACAGGCGGATGTCCTGGGCGATAGCATCACCCGACCGCTCAAATCCATGCAGGCGCTGCGGGACGCCATGACATCCTCCGGAAAGGATGGCGCTGCGGCGCTGACGGATGCCGCCGAGGCCGGGGATGATGTTGCTCAATCCATGTCCCGGGCCGGTGGTGCCGCGAAGACCGCGGGCGATGTGGCCAGGGATGCCTGGGCCGCCGGGGCAAAGACCCTGAAGGAGTATGCCGGAGATGCGGCCAGTCTAGGCAAGGGGATCGGTGACTCGCTTGTCGGCGCGTTTCGCGGGGCGGAGACCGCCATCGGGGAGTTTGTCAAAACCGGCAAGCTGGATTTCCGCTCGCTGGTCACGTCGCTGCTGGCGGATATGGCAAAACTGGCCGCACGCAAGCTCCTCCTCGGACCACTGGCCAATGTTCTGTCAGGCGCGCTGGGTAATCTCGGCGACATCTTTGCGCCGGTGCTGCATGCAGGCGGCATGGTTGGCGCAGGTGCGCCCTCGCGTATGGTGCCCACGCTGGCTTTTGCCGGGGCACCGCGCATGCATGCGGGTGGTTTTGCGGGCCTGCGCCCGGACGAGGTGCCCGCAATCCTGCAGCGCGGCGAGCAGGTGTTGAGCCGCCGCGAGGTCGCAGGTGGTGCAGGTGCCAGCCAGGTCTCCGTGCGTGTCTTTGTTGATGATGACGGCCGCCTCGGCGCAATTGCCCGCCAGGAGGGGGCTGCCGCAGCCCGGCCAGTGGCGACGCAGGTCATGCAAGAGGGGATCCGCGCCTATGACGCACATGCCCTGCCGCAGCGCGTGCAACAGATTTCCACCGATCCGCGCAGGAGAGGCTGATGGCACAGAGCTACCCGGCACAGCTGGCCGAATTCTTCGACGCCCTGCAGGTCACATCAGCAACGTTCGAGCTGCCGGTGACACAACAGGTGAGCCGTACCGCTGGAGGAGAGGTGATCACCGCCGAGCTTGGGGCATCCCTGTGGCGCGGCAGCGTGACCCTGGCGCGTCGACCATATGGCGAGGCAAACCGCGCGCTGGCCCAGATCCGGCGGATGGCGCGGCCGGGGGCTTCTTTTCTGATGCGCCCGCATCTCGCCAGCCTGCCATCGGACACAGCCACGGCGGCAGCATTGCAACTCAATTCGGGGGTGGACTTCGCGCAAGGGTCAAACGCGTGGACGGAGGGCACGGTCGTGAGCGACCTGCCGGGTCAACCGCCCGCAGGCCTGACGGCAGCTCTGCATATGACGGACCGGACGACGCTTGACGGGGCCGCGCGGGTTGCGATGGCAAATCTCGCGGACAGGGATTTTCGGATCACCGGCTGGGCCTGGAACCAGAGCAATGCGTTTGATCTGCAGGTTGGCATCAACCGGGAAAATGCCTCTGGTTCCACTGGCGCGACGCTGTCGACGGTCGCGACCGCCGGGCAGCCGGGTTGGGTGTATTTTGACACATCGGTTACCGCCCCATCCGATGCGGTCCTGTGGCGGGCGATGATCCGATCCAACGGAGCAGAGGGCGATCCCGGGCATGATTTCCATGTCGCCAACCTGCGCTGGTCAACATATGCGCTCGCCGCAATCTCGTCCGATGCAAGGGACATCAGCCTGAGCGGCTTGCCACCCGGCGCGGCCCTGTCCCCCGGCGATTGCCTGTCCTTCGTCTATGGCAGCAACCCGCTGCGTTACGCCTTGCACCAGATTGTCGATCCGGCGGTCACGGGAGCTTCAGGCGCAACGGATGTTTTTGAGGTCGTCCCGCCGCTGCGCCCCGGGGCCACGTTG
>DFBF01000147.1:5125-5389 GCA_002367285.1 Rhodobacteraceae bacterium UBA3087
AATTGGGAGATAGCATATGCGACCAATCGGAGCGCCAACCCTCACCGAGGCCAGCACCGCATCGGGGCTGATCGCGCGCCTGTACGTTTGGGTCTCGGCCCGGGATCGGGCCACAGGCGCCATCCAGACACTTGGCCTGTGGAGCGGCGATGATGTGGTGAGCGAGACCGTTGAGAGTGAGGCCCGGACATATTACGGGGCCGGTGCACTGCTGGCCGTCGAGCCGATCACCTACGAGGCCGGGCTGTCGGTGCGGATGCAGCG
>DFBF01000163.1:0-4450 GCA_002367285.1 Rhodobacteraceae bacterium UBA3087
CGGCGGCGCGGGGCAGGTCAGCGCGGTGCATGAAATCATGGTCGAATTGGGCGTGACCGATGTGCCGATGATCGGGGTTGCCAAGGGCGTGGATCGCGACCACGGCAAAGAAGAATTTCACCGACGGAACCAACGCCCCTTTGCGTTACAAAGGAATGATCCGGTTCTGTATTTCATCCAACGCCTGCGCGACGAGGCCCACCGTTTTGCCATCGGCACCCACCGTGCGAAACGGGCCAAGGCCGTGGGCGCGACCCCGCTGGACGAAGTGCCCGGCGTCGGCGCCACCCGCAAACGGGCGCTGTTGCAGCATTTCGGCTCGGCCAAGGCGGTGTCGCGCGCCGGGCTTGGTGACCTCAAAGCGGTGGATGGCATATCGGACACGCTTGCAGAAACCATTCACGGCTTCTTCCATGATCGTGACTAAAACGCTAAGGGTAATCGTATGAAACGGAACCTTCCCAATATCCTGACAGTCGCCCGGCTGGTCGCCGCGCCGCTTTTGCCGATCATGTTTTTGTACTTCGCCCGACCCTGGGCGGATTGGTACGCGATGATCCTGTTCATCGTGGCCTCGATTACGGATTACCTTGATGGCTATCTGGCGCGAGCCTGGAAGCTCGAAAGCCTGTTTGGCGCCGCGATGGACCCGATTGCCGACAAGGCGATGGTGCTGATCGCTTTGCTGGTGATCAATGGATATGCGGGCGTGACGCCGTGGATCTTGCTGCCCTCGGCGCTGATCATCTATCGCGAAGTGTTCGTGTCGGGGCTGCGCGAAACCCTGGGCGACAAGGCGCGCGCCCTGAAGGTGACGAACCTGGCGAAATGGAAAACCACGGTACAGATGGTGGCGATCGCCATCCTGTTTTCGACCGGCATTTTCCAACACAGCTTTTTTGATCGCGTCCAGGGGATGGATGAAGCCTTGGTCATGGATATTATGGAAGGCCGGGTTGCCGACGACATCGGCTTGGTATTCTATGACATGGCCGGAACCTGGACGGCCCGGATCGGCATTGCCCTGCTGTGGATTGCCGGCCTTCTGACCATCGTCACCGGTTGGGATTACTTCAGAAAGGCAATGCCTTTCCTGCGGGAGGAGCCTGAAAATGGTTGAAGTCATGTATTTCGCATGGGTGCGTGAACGCATCGGCGAACCCCGCGAACAGGTTGACACAAACGCCGCGACGGTGGCCGATCTGGTCGAAGAACTGCGCGCGCGTGAAGAACGCTATGCAGTCGCTTTCTCGGACCTCAGCGCCTTGCGCGTGGCGCTGGATCAGGAACTGGCCGATTTTGACGCGCCGCTCGCCGGTGTGCGCGAAGTCGCCTTCTTTCCACCAATGACAGGTGGCTGAGATGGACGTTCGGGTTCAGGGTGATGCGTTCGACGTGGGTGCAGAGCTGTCGGCCTTTGGCCAGGGCGATGCGAACGTCGGCGCCGTGGTCAGCTTTACCGGCATCGTGCGTGACGTGGCTGGCGGTCTGGATCGGATGGAGATCGAACACTATCCCGGCATGACCGAAAAGGCGATTGCGACGATGGTCGACAAGGCCTCGGCGCGCTGGGGTCTGGCGGACAGCCTTGTGATCCACCGCTATGGGGTCATGCGCCCCGGCGACCAGATCATGATGGTCGCCACGGCCGCCCGCCACCGCGTGGCCGCGTTTGAGGCGGCTGAATTCCTGATGGATTACCTGAAATCCCGCGCGCCCTTCTGGAAGAAAGAATTCGGCGCGGATGGCTCGTCCTGGGTCGATGCCAAAGACGAAGACGAAGACGCGCTCAGCCGCTGGGATTGAACACCCAGCCTCGCCGCCCCCGCGACGGGGGCAGGGGGGCGTTCCTTTTCCTCTTGCCGAAAATATCCCCGCCGGAGGCCACAGTTTTTGCATGCAAAAACTGCCATGCCCGACCGGCAGAGGGGCCGAAGGCCTTGATGACGGGCGGGAGGCCCCGTCTGCGGACATTCAGCCCGCGTTCATGCGTTCAATATAGGTGCGCAGTTCTTCGGCTTCGGTGCGCGCATCACGCAGCCCGTCCATCGCTGCCCGCAGTTCGGCTTCGGTCTGGTGCAGCTGGTTCGACATCTCTGCCTCGCGTTGCTGCAAATAGGTGATCGCCTGATCCCGGGTTTCTTCGGCCTCGTGCAGCGACTGCGCCATGCGGTCGATTTCACCCATGTCAGAGCCTGACACCTGTGTGAACCGATGGATCATCCAATGGGCAAACCAGCCCAGCGTAAAGGCCACGAACAGGATAATCGCTGTGACGATGATGAATTCGGTTCTATTCATTGCTTTGCTCCGTCGCCTCTTCGGGCGTGCTTTCGGCCGGGTCTTGCGGGGCCTCTTCTGACGCAGTCTCTGCGTCTGCTTCAACGGTCTCGTCCGGCTCGGGTGTAAGCAGACGGAATTCAATCCGGCGGTTTGCCTCACGCCCCTCGTCGGTTTCATTGTCGGCGATCGGGTCGGCTTCACCATACCCATGTGCCGTCAGGTTCGAGGTCAGGACCCGCCGTGCCAGCAGGGCGTTCAGAACCGCTTGGGCGCGGTTTTGCGACAGGGCCTGGTTCATTTCTTCACGCCCCTGGCTGTCGGTATAGCCCGCGATTTCCATCTGAACCTCGGCGCAGTCCTTCATGACATCGACGATCTTGTCGACGGTGTCGCGCGCCTCGGCCTCGATGGTCGACGACCCTGGGGCGAAGGTGATCTTGGCCTCGGCCATGATCGCGTTGATCGCCGCGACGCATTCTTCCGGTGCGGGCAGGGCCTGGGCTGGGTCCAACGCTTCCTGATAGGTGACGTTGACGCGGAAATCCTGCGCCTCGCCCAGCTTTTCGGACAAAAGACGCGAGATTTCGGCGCTGGCTTCGGCGTCGCCCGTGTTGCCGCGCACGTCAACCACGTCGGGCTGCACGACGACCGCGCCATTGTCCAACAGGGCCAGCGCCTGGATCGCCGCCAAAACACGTGTGGACCAGCCGCGTGGCAGGTCTTGGTCCAGACGGGTTGCCGAATACACGGCCTCGACGCCGAACCGCGCCCGCGCGACGCTTTCGGTGGCGGCGCGTTGGATGTCGTCGCTCAGACGGCCCCGCAGTTGCACCAGACCTTCGGGGCTGCGTGTGGCGACAAATTCGGGTGGGCCGTCGCCTTCGCCCGTGCCATCGATCTTGACAGGTTCAGGCAGGACTGCATGCAGCGAAAACAGCTCGGGCAGGTCGGCCTCCAGCTCGGCGGCGACCTTGTCAAACAGCGGCTGCGGCGTGGTGTCCGGCGCGATCAGCGTGACATCGGCGTCCGAGAAGGTCAGCGAGCCGCCGCCCAGCTGATCCACCGCCTCGATCCCGCGCGCCACGGCCTGGGGCCAGTCGGGCGAGGGCACGCCAAGGCCCAGGGTGCAGGTGGCGGTGCCCTCCAGCCCGGCAACCGCGGCGGCGGCCAGGACCATCTCGCGCCCCTGTTCATCATGTGCCGAACAGGCGTCGAACCGGGCGGTGCCGTCTTCGATCAGGAACCGCAGCGTAAAGGGCGTGATCACCGGACGCGGCGCCGATATGTCGATGGCCAGCATCAGCCCCTGAGGGGCAGCGCGGGTCAGTTCCCCTTCCCAACCGCTTTTTTGTACGGCACTGTCGGAAATGGCGGTGATCGCCACCCGCTGTGCATTCATCGAAATTTTCGACCGTGGCAGTTTCTCAAGCGCGTCGATGGCGAAGTCCAGCACCTCGTTCCAATCGACAGGCACGGGATAGTCGGCGATCTCCAGCAGGTCGCCCACATGGGTGCTGCCCGCAATATCCTTGATCCGCTTGCGCAGCCCGGCGTGATCCGTGGCGGCCGGGATCAGCCCAATCAACGTAATACCCGCGTCATTGCGCAGGATCTCTACGGAAAACCGCGGCGGCGTGATGGCGGCGGCGGCGATCACGTCCATGTGGTCGATCATGCGGGTCGCGTCGACCTCGCTGCCCGCAATGGACAGGGCGCGAAAACGTGTTGCTTCGTTCGGGGCGGTGCCTGACAGCAAGACCTGAAGCCCGTTTGCCTTTACATCGACCCATTCGTGGCCTTGCAGGATAAGCGCGTCACTGACCGCGTCCTGGGAATTACGTTCGATGGTGCCGGCGGACAACCATGCGGCCAACAGGGCCGCAAGGGCGGCCAGGATGAACAGGCTGGGGGCAAGAATGATGCGGGAAAGGCGCATGAGGTCGTTGTGATCCGTCTTGTTTCTGTTTTCCTAAAGTGTTTCGCGAAAAACCTGAACCAGGGTTTGGCGCGAAACGCTCGGAACATCTTGAAACGCTTTAGGGCCTCTTGGCCCAGCGTGCAATCACAGGAGCGTTGCGACGGCAAGAAACAGCACAGGGATCAGCCCCGCGTTGCGATTTGCGCGGAAAAGTCGCATGCAATTCTGGGCGTCGTCGATGTCCAGCAC
>DFBF01000163.1:4564-9206 GCA_002367285.1 Rhodobacteraceae bacterium UBA3087
AAGGCGCGCAACCAGGGGCGCGGTGTATCACCAAACAGGCGCGCGGTGGATTTCACCCCGATCAGCGCGTCATCTTCGGTGTCCTGATAGGCATAGATCGTGTCGTAAAACAGCGTCCAGGCCATGCCCGCCAGATACAGCGCGATGGCGGGGGGGGCCAGCTGGCCGGTGTGGGCGGTCCAGGCCAGCAACGCGCCCCAGTTGAACGCAACGCCCAGAAACACCTGTGGCCACCAGGTGAACCGTTTCGCAAAGGGGTAAATCAGCACGGGGACAATGGCGGCAAAGCCCAGCAGGATGGCGTTCAGGTTGAAACTCAGCAGGATGCACAGCGCGATCAGCGCTTGCAGTGCCATCCAGATCGTCGCGCCGCGCACGGTCACCTGGCCTGATGGAATGGGCCGTGACCGCGTGCGTTCCACGGCGGCGTCATAATCGCGATCCGTGATGTCATTCCAGGTACAGCCCGCGCCGCGCATCAGCCACGCGCCTGCGCCACAACCCAGCAGGATCCAGCCGTCATACAGCGTGAACCGCCCGGTTGATCCGGTGGCCAGCAACAGCCCCCACCAACACGGCAACAGCAACAGCCAGGTGCCAATCGGCCGGTCCGCGCGCGACAGGCGCAGATAGGGCCGCGACCAGTCCGGCGCCCAGTGGTCGACCCAGTTGCCTTTCACGGCATCGGAAACTTGCCCTTTCGGCTCTGGCATATCGGGCTGATGGGTCATAGGTTTCCCTCATGAAACAGGCAAAGATCAGGCTCTATGTAGAGCACCCTTTGGGGCCGGGGCAATCGGTTCCTCTGGATCAGGGCCAGGCGCATTACCTGTTTGGCGTGATGCGGCTGACCGTGGGTGACCCCGTGGCGGTGTTTAATGGCACGGATGGCGAATACATTGCCGAGATCATTGAGGCGGGCAAACGCAAGGGCGTGTTGCGCTGTAGCGATCAGAGCAAGCCTTTGCAGATGCCACCCGACCTTTGGCTGATCTTCGCGCCGATCAAGAAAACGCGCACGGATTTCATCGTTGAAAAGGCCGCTGAGATGGGCGCGGCGCGGATCATGCCGGTGCAGACCGATTTCACCAATTCCGACCGCATTCGCCGTGACCGGTTGCAGGCCCACGCGGTCGAAGCCGCCGAACAATGCGGCGGCACCTATGTGCCCGAGGTGGTCGATTTGCAGAAACTCGACCGGCTGCTGGCCGACTGGCCCGACGATCGTCAGCTGATGTTCTGCGACGAAACGCTGGTGGGCGCGGCGCAAACGCTGGGCGCGGCAGGTGGCGACAAATGGGCCATCCTGATCGGCCCCGAAGGTGGCTTTTCCGACCGTGAACGCACCCGCCTGCGCGCCATGGAAAACGCCCATTCCGTCAGCCTGGGCCCCCGCATTCTGCGCGCTGACACGGCAGCGGTGGCGGCGATGACTGTCTGGCAACAGCATCTGGGGGACTGGGGGTGAGGTTGGATTTCCCCACGCATCGGGCATTTGGCGCGCTGGATGCAGACCCAGGGTCGAGGTCGCTATGACCCAATATGGCATGACCTTGGCACGTGCTATGGAGACCGCCCGCGATATTCAGCGTGTTTGTGACAAGCGGTTTGGCACAGGGCGGGCTCAGCTGGACGACCTGCAAGGAAGCCGACCTTTGCCAATGGCGCAGATGCTCGCAAAGTTTCTGGCCATCAAGGTGTTAAACCATGGCGCTTTGGGTCCGGTGGAGAATGGCATCGCGGCAGTTGATTTGGCCGTGTTGCAGGGCCATTTGGACATGACTGGGGATGCGTCCGGGCAAGTGCTGCGCTTCTTTCTGGCGGCGGAAGTTTTGATGCGGTATCTTCTGATGTTTGACAAGGGCGGCACGTGCGACGCGCGGATGGCCTGCCTGGAACGCGCGTTGACGACCCTACTAACGTCCACAAGCCTGGCGGAGGCAAAATGAATTTCATTCGACCCGAAGCGCGTGAAAACCTGATGCGTTGGCGCGAGGCGATGGTGGGGGGCGTGATCACGGCCCTTGGCCTGTGGTGGGCGATCGGATCACTGGGCTTGGTCAAATGGACCGGCATTGCGCTGGCTTTGATCGGGGTCGGTCTGACCTGGTCGGGCATTCAACGGGCACGGTTTCGCGGCGGGCACGGCGGTTTGGGCGTCGTGCATGTTGATGAACGTCAGGTGACCTATCTGGCGCCGGTGGGCGGCGGCTTTGCCTCGCTTGATGCGTTGACCGGGGTTGAGATTGGCCCGGATCGTGCGGGCCTGCCGGTCTGGCGATTTCGTTCGGTCGGCGAGGTCCTGGTGATCCCGGTCAACGCCGAAGGCACCGATGCCCTGTTCGAGGCGCTGAGCGCGCTTCCGGGTGTGAACATGCAGGCGGCGATCCGTGCCAGTGGCGCAAAACCCGATAAACCTGTCGTGATCTGGCGAAAACCGGTGACGATGTTGCATTGACAGTTTAGGGCGGTTGGCTCACCTCTTGGGGCCTGACACACCCAGCAGGAGCGCGAAGCGATGTCCATTCCTCAGTCCGGCGGCGGCCCGATCACCCATCACGAGCAACTGGCCCAGTATATGGCCGACGGTTGCAAACCGCGTGAGAATTGGAAGATCGGCACAGAGCATGAGAAGTTCGGCTATTGCAAGGACACGCTGAAGCCGCTGCCCTATGATGGCCCGCGGTCGATCAAGGCAATGCTCGAGGGGCTGCGCGACGGCTATAACTGGACGCCGATCGAAGAGGCGGGCAAGCTGATTGGCCTGGAACGCGATGGTGCGAATATCAGCTTGGAGCCGGGCGGACAGTTCGAACTGTCAGGCGCGCCGTTAGAGAGCATTCACCAGACCTGTGACGAGGTGCACGAACACCTGCGCGAGGTGCATGAGGTGGCCGACAAGATCGGCGCAAGGTTCATCGGCCTGGGGGCCGCGCCGGAATGGTCGCATGACCAGATGCCGGTGATGCCCAAAGGGCGATACGCGCTGATGACCGATTACATGGATCGCGTTGGCACACACGGCAAGCAGATGATGTATCGCACCTGCACGGTGCAGGTGAACCTGGATTTCGGCTCCGAGGCCGACATGGTGCAAAAGTTCCGTGTGGCCCTGGCGTTGCAGCCCGTGGCGACGGCGCTATTTGCCAATTCGCCCTTCTTTGATGGCAAGCTGAACGGGCATAAATCCTGGCGCTCGCGGATCTGGCGTGATCTGGATGCGTCGCGCACCGGCACGTTGCCCTTCGTGTTTCAGGATGGCATGGGGTTTGAACGCTATGTGCAATACGCCTTGGATGTGCCGATGTATTTCGTCTATCGCGACGGGGTGTATATCAACGCTTTGGGCATGTCGTTTCGTGATTTCCTGAAGGGCGAATTGCCCGCGCTGCCCGGCGAAAAGCCGACCTTGAGCGACTGGGCCGATCACCTGACGACCTTGTTCCCTGAGGCGCGGATCAAACAATACATGGAAATGCGCGGTGCCGATGGCGGCCCGTGGCGGCGCCTGTGCGCGCTTCCCGCGTTCTGGGTCGGCCTGATGTATGACCAGAATTCGCTGGATGCGGCCTGGGACATCGCCAAGGATTGGGACGATGAGACCCGCGAGGGGCTGCGGGTTGCGGCATCCGTGGACGGGTTGCAGGGTGAAGCCAACGGCGTGAAGATCCAGGATCTGGCGGCGCAATGCGTTGAGATCTCCAAGGCCGGGCTAAAGGCGCGCGCCAAGCCGGGGATCGGTGGCATGGTGCCCGATGAACGCCATTTCCTGAACGCGCTGCAAGACAGTGTCGAAGAAGGCAAAGTGCCTGCTGACGAACTGTTGGAGCGGTATCATGGCGACTGGAACGGTGACATTTCGCGCGTCTACGAAGAATATTCGTACTGAGCCACGCCCGCCCTTTTGGCGCATCGACAGTCGGTCAGAATGTGCCCACCCCAGAGCCTGAAATGGCGCGGAATGGGCCGTTTGATCAGTCGCCTGAAACGCTGGGGATCGAGCTGGGCGCATAGTCGTCTTGCAGGCGGCCCATGCCGCCGCCCGTCCCACCCAGCGGGTCGTGGCCGAACCGGTTTTGCCCGTTGGTGCCTTTGCTGGCCCACCAGACGATCAGCAGGATGATCCCGATCAGCGGCACCAAGCACAGCCACCACCACCAGCCTGACCGGTCGGTGTCATGCAGACGGCGCACGGCAGCCGAAAGCGACGGCAAAAAAACCGCAAGGCCAAACAGTCCCGACAGATAGGGCGTGTCGGTATGCGCCTCAAAGCTGCCAGGCCCGGTCGTCACGGTGCCAAACAACGTGCTGTCCACAATCGACAACACGATATTGGCGACAAAGATGAACAGGGCAAACCACCAGAATTCGGACCGCGATGCGCGACCGGAAAAGGTGACGTATTTGGAAAAACAGGTCTTGATGGATGTTGCGAAATCCATGGGTCACTCCCCTCAAAAGTTTATGCCGCCCCGGTATTCCGGTGTCCGGCCTGTAAATGGTGGCCTTGTTGGGCCGGGAAATCAACGGTGGGTTTCCTGACCACGTTAAAGGTCCGCGCCGGAACAGGTCAGCGGCGGTGGACCAAAACGATTTGTGTCCATCTCACCGCTGCGTGTGGTCCAGTACAGCACCAACAGCG
>DFBF01000049.1:0-1759 GCA_002367285.1 Rhodobacteraceae bacterium UBA3087
GATGATGTGGCCAAGACCATGCCGCGCGCCGTGCGCCTGCGCGCCAGTCAGCAGGTGAATGATTACCTGCCCATGTCGCGCCGGGACCTGACCGCATTCGAGGGGCCCAGGCTGGCGATTGCCCGCGTGATGGAACAGGCAGGCATGACGTTGAATGACCTGCATCTGGCCGAGGTCCACGACTGTTTCACCATTGCCGAGCTGATGATTTACGAGGCGATGGGGTTGGCCGAACCCGGGCAGGGTGCGCGCCTATTGGCAGAAGGCACCGTCATGCCCGGCGGGGCAATGCCTGTGAACATGTCCGGCGGGCTCAAGGCCAAGGGCCACCCGGTTGGGGCAACCGGCGTGTCGATGCACGTGATGGTGGCCCGCCAGGTGCTGGGTCAGGCCGAGGCGATGCAAGTGCCCGGTGCGCAGACCGGATTGGTGTTCAACATGGGCGGCTCAGGCGTGGCATCTTATGCCAGCGTGCTGGAGGCCGTGCGATGAACATCGCCTTGTGGCTGGAACGGATCGCGGCAACCCAAGGCAGCCGCCCGGCCTTGTTTCTGGGCGAAGACATGGTGGCGGATTACGCCGGTTTTCACACCCGCGCCGCCGGGCTGGCGGGGGCTCTGGCGGCGCAAGGCGTCGTCCCGGGGGACCGCGTTGCCCTGTTCATGAAAAACAGCCCCGCCTATCTGATCGCCTTTTATGCGGTCTGGATTGCGGGCGCGGCGGTGGTGCCGATCAACGCCAAGCTGCACCCGAACGAGGCTGATTTCATTGTCAAAAATTCAGGCGCCAAGCTGGCCATCGTCAGCGCGGCGCTGGGTCTGGATCGGGTCAGTGACGTCGCGATGATCGATGCAGACAGCCCTGCGTTTGACGACCTGTGCGCCCATGCGCCCCTGCCTGCGGTGTCGCGTGACCAAAGCGATCTTGCCTGGCTGTTCTACACCTCGGGAACCACGGGTCAGCCCAAAGGCGTGTTCATTTCCCATGGCATGATGGTTGCGACATCACTGTCTTACCTGGCTGATGTGGATGACATTTCACCCGAAGACGCGGCCTATTACATGGCGCCAATGTCGCACGGTGCGGGCATGTATGCGCCGGTGCATGTGCTGCGCGGTGCGCGTCATATCTGCCCAGTGTCCGGGGGGTTTGACGAAGTCGAACTGCTGAACACTGCCGCCGCAATGGGCCCTTTGTCGATGTTCATGGCCCCGACCATGGTGCGCCGGTTTACCGATGTTGCCCAACGACTTGGCCAGCGGGGCGAGGGGATCAAGACCATCGTTTATGGCGGTGGCCCCATGTATGTCGCCGATATTGTCGAAGCAGTCGACTGGTTCGGCCCGCTGTTTGTGCAGATTTACGGTCAGGGCGAATGCCCGATGGCGATCGCGACCCTGTCGCGGGGCGATGTCGCGGATCGCGATCACCCCCGTTGGCGCGACCGCCTGGCCTCGGTTGGCCGGGCGCAAAGCGTGGTCGAGGTGGCAATCGGAGGCGCGCAGGACGCTGGTGACGTAGGCGAAATCATGGTTCGCGGCCTGCCTGTCATGCCGGGATACTGGCAAGATCCCGACGCCAGCGCAAAGACCTTGCTGGATGGCTGGTTGATGACGGGTGACATGGGGTTTCTGGACGAAGATGGGTATCTGACGATGCGGGATCGGTCCAAGGATGTGATCATCTCGGGCGGCACGAACATCTATCCGCGCGAGGTGGAAGAGGCGTTGCTGACCCACTTGGGCGTGCGCGAAGTGTC
>DFBF01000049.1:1821-9065 GCA_002367285.1 Rhodobacteraceae bacterium UBA3087
CTGAATTACCAAAAAACAACTATGGTAAGGTTTTGAAGACAGAACTGCGAAAACGGCTGGAGGAGGATGTGACATGACCGATCTGACGGGAAAAACGGCGCTGGTGACAGGGTCGGTACAGGGTATTGGCCTGGCGATTGCCGAAAGCCTGGCTGCGGCGGGGGCCCGCATTGCGGTGCATGGGCTGGCGGGTGATCTTCAGGTGTATGAGGTCTGTGAGCGGCTTAAAAAGGCAGGTGCGCCGCAGGCTGAATTCTTTGGTGGTGACCTGCGGGACCCCGACCGAATTGATGACATGATGCAAGCCGTCGCAGCCTGGGGTGGCGCGGATATTCTGGTCAATAACGCCGGCATCCAACACACCGCGCCGCTGGCCGACATGCCACGCGATATGTGGGATGCAATTTTGAACATCAACCTGTCCGCAGCCTTTCACACGATGCAGGCTGCGTTGCCGGGCATGGCGCAGCGCGGGTATGGCCGGGTGGTGAACATCGCCTCCGTGCATGGGCTGGTGGCCTCGCGCCACAAGGCACCTTATTGCGCGGCGAAATTTGGTCTGGTTGGGCTGAGCAAAGTTGCGGCATTGGAGTATGCCAATGCGGGCACGAAACAGGCTGGTGGTGTGACCGTGAACTGTATCGCACCAGGCTGGACCGAAACGGCCATCATCGAGCCGCAAGTCGCTGCGCGCGCGGCACAATTCGGCGGCGACCGTGACAAGGGTGTCGCGGACCTGTTGAAAGAAAAGCAGCCCAGCCAGCGCACCTCGGACCCGTCCGAAATTGGCGCGCTGGCGCTTTGGTTGTGCGATCCAGTGGCCCATAACGTGACGGGCACGACCATCCCCGTGGATGGCGGCTGGACCGCGCAGTAAACCACCCGGCCTTAGCGACAGGGCGCTTCGTAATAGGTGCCGTCGCCACGCGCATAGGCGCACATGTTGGTCTGGTTGTTCTTGGCCACCATGGTGCCTGCTGCGGCCCCGGCCAGCGCGGCCAGAATGGTCCAGTTGCGGTTGGCACCCAGAACGTCGGCGGTCAGAATGCCCGCGGCTGCCCCGCCCAAGGCCCCGACGCCCAACTGTTGGTCCGGGGTCAGCGTGTTATAGCAGCCCGCCAGGCCAAGGCTGGCGGCGGTGGCCAGCAGGATAATTTGTTTGCGCATGGGGTATCTCCTTGGTTGAAAACAAGTCTTGCCCCACGGTTTCCTGTGTCCGGGCCCCAGGCAATGATCTGACACCCAAAAGGCTCCGGTAGGCGAAATCCCGCGCAAGCCGGGCAAGGACAGGCACAAAAAGGGCCAGTGCACGATGGCACCGGCCCAATAGGGGAGGGCGCGAACGCCCCCTCGGGGAGTGATCTTAGAGGCTCAGATCGCCAGATATTCCATTCGCAGGGCTTCGTTATCCAAAACCTCCTGCGCGGTGCCATCAAAGACGACCGTGCCCGTGTCCAGGATCACTGCGCGGTCGGCCAGTTCCAGCGCGCGCACGGCGTTCTGTTCGACGATCACGGTGGTGATGCCCTGTTCCTTGATGATGTTGAGCGTCTTTTCGATCTCATCCACAATCACCGGCGCCAGGCCTTCGTAAGGTTCATCCAGCAGCAACACCTTGATGTCACGCACCAGTGCGCGAGCGATGGCCAGCATCTGTTGTTCGCCACCTGACAGCGTCGTGCCCTCTTGCTTGCGGCGTTCTTTCAGGCGCGGGAACAGTTCGTACACGCGTTCCAGCGACCAGCCGATCGGCGGGGCAATCTGGGCCAGTTGCAGGTTTTCTTCGACCGTCAGACCCTGGATGATGCTGCGATCTTCCGGTACCAGCGCCATGCCCAGCTGAGCCGCCTCATAGGACTTCATGCTGTGCAGTGGCTGGTGGTCCAGCCAGACTTCGCCATGGGTGATCATCGGGTCATCCATGCGTGCAAGTGCGCGCAGGGTCGATGTTTTGCCCGCCCCGTTGCGGCCCAGAAGGGCCAGGATTTCGCCCTCGTGCACGGTAAAGCTCACGCCTTGCACGATATAGCTTTCGCCATAATACGCATGCATGTCCCAGACCGAGAAGAAGGCGGGCGCCGTGGCGGCCATGTTCGCGTGTTTCGAGAAATCATGCTTTTTACGCGCGTGGTCTGCCGGATCGATCAGTTTGTCTTCAGCCATGTTCCCAGCCTCCCTTAATGCGCTTCGCCAAGATAGGCTTCCCGAACCTTCGGGTGGCCTTTGATGTTTTCCGGCGTGTCTTCGACCAAGGGCGTGCCCTGGGCCAGAACGGTGATGCGTTCGGCCAGGCTGAACACCACGTGCATGTCGTGTTCGATGATCGCCATGGTGATGTCGCGCTTTTCCTTGATCTCCTTCAACAGGTCGATCGTGTTGTTGGTGTCGGCCCGTGCCATGCCGGCGGTGGGTTCGTCCAACAACAGAAGTTTTGGTTCCTGAACCAGGCACATGGCCATCTCCAGACGCCGTTTGTCACCGCGCGACATGGAGGATGCGTTCATGTGCCGCTTGTCGATCATATTCACGTCGATCAACATCTGTTCCGCCTGTTCGACCAGTTCTTTTTCGTCATTCACACGTTCAAAGGCGTGCAGGCGAAAAGACCCATCGCGTTTGGCGAAACAGGGGATCATCATGTTTTCCATCACGTCCAGGTCGCCGAAGATTTCCGGGGTCTGAAAGACACGGCTGATGCCCATCTGGTTGATCTCATAGGGCGTGCGCCCCAGCACCGACTGGCCGTCAAACATGACGCTGCCGGTGTCCGGGATCAGCTTGCCGACGAAACAGTTCAGCAGGGTGGATTTGCCCGCGCCGTTCGGCCCGATGATGGCGTGCACGGTGTTTTCCTGGACGCTGAGGTTCACATCCCCCAGCGCTTGCAGACCGCCGAACCGTTTGCCGACGTCTTTGACTTCAAGAATTCCCATCTGTCAGTCTCCTCTTACTCGGCCACGTGGGGCGATTGTTTTGGGTGGTGTCCGGCGTCGTCGCTGTCGTCATCCGCTTTTTTGCGTTTGAACATGGCGGCAATCCTTTGACCGCCTTCGACCAGACCACCAGGCAGGAAGATCACGACCAGCATGAACAGCAGGCCTGAGGTCAGGTGCCAACCCGAGCCGACAAAGTGTTCGGCAACCCAGATGACGATGTTTTCCAACCCATCAGGCAACCACGAGAACCACTGGTGCAGCACGTTTTCGTTGATCTTCGAGAAGATGTTCTCGAAATACTTGATAAAACCTGCGCCCAGAACCGGACCCATCATGGTGCCAACACCGCCAAGGATGGTCATCAGAACCACCTCGCCTGAGGCCGTCCACTGCATGCGTTCAGCGCCTGCAAGGGGGTCCATCGAGGCCAGCAAAGCGCCCGCCAGGCCAGCATACATGCCAGAGATGACGAAAGCGGCCAAGGTGTAAGGACGCGAGTTCAGGCCGGTATAGTTCAGGCGGGTCTGGTTGGTTTTGATGGCGCGCAGCATCAGGCCGAACGGCGAACGGAAGATCCGCAGGCTGAGGTAGAAGGCCAGGATCGCGATCACGGCGCAGAAATAGTATCCCGCGTTGAACGTGAACTCCCAGGCACCGACGGGCAGCTTGAAGGAGGAACCCATCTCCAAGCCGAACAGGTTGGTCGGAGGCACGTTGCCGTTTGCAGCAACCTGTTGACCCAGGATCCGCGGGTCGTTCAAGGTCACTTGCAGGCCGGTCTCGCCATTGGTGATCGGGGTCAGAACCGAATAGGCCAGGTTGAACGACATCTGCGCAAAGGCCAGCGTCAGGATCGAGAAGTAGATGCCTGAGCGGCGCAGCGAGATATAGCCGATCAGCAGGGCAAACAGGCCCGACACGATGATCGCCAGGATGATACCCGGAATGACGTTCATCGACAGCAGTTTGAACATCCACACCGCCGAGTAAGAGCCAGCACCCAGAAAGGCCGCGTGACCAAACGAGAGATAGCCGGTCAGACCGAACAGGATGTTAAAGCCGATCGCAAAGATGCCGAAGATCGCAAAGCGCTGCATCAAATCGGGATAACCCGCGTTGAATTGTGCCATCACGGACCCTTCGGGGAAGGGCTGCAACAGGATCGGAGTTGCCATGGTCAACGCAATAACGATGAGCAGGAAGCGGAAGTCTTTATTGTTGAGTCCAAGCATACCTTAGTCCTCCATCACGCCTTTGCGGCCCATCAGGCCACGCGGACGCGCAAGTAGAATGATGATGGCGACCAGGTAGATGATGATCTGGTCGATGCCGGGGAGAATGTCCTTGATCCAGTTCATGGAGGCGAAGCTCTCAAGGATACCCAGCATGAAACCGGCCAGCACGGCGCCCGGAAGGCTGCCCATGCCGCCGACAACCACCACAACAAAGCTGAGGACCAGGAAGTCCATGCCCATGTGGTAGTTTGGCGAATTAATCGGTGCATACATGACCCCCGCAAGCCCCGCCACGGCGGCCGCGATGCCGAACATGATGGTAAAGCGTTTGTCGATGTTGATGCCCAACAGGCCGACGGTTTCACGGTCCGCCATGCCAGCGCGCACGACCATGCCGAAGGTGGTGAATTGCAGGAACGCAAACACCGCGCCGATGATCACGGCAGCAAAGGCGAAATAGACCATGCGCCAGTATGGATAGATGATCAGATTGGGATCAAAGCCCAGCACCACGCCGAAATCGAACGAGCCCTTGAAGGCATCAGGTGCCCCGGTGGGGATCGGGTTTGCGCCATAATAGTGCTTGACCAGTTCCTGCAAAACAATGGCCAGGCCAAAGGTTACAAGGATCTGATCCGCGTGGGGACGTTTATAGAAGTGCTTGATCAGACCGCGTTCCATGACATAGCCGACAAACAGCATGATCGGGATTGAGAACAGGATCGCCAACGGCACCGACCAGTCGATGATCGCCGCCCCGGTCTCGGGGCCAAGCCAGCTTTCGATATAAGGCGTCTTGATCTTCGCCGGATTGCCAAGAAAATCGGTCTTGGTCGGATCGACGGTTTCGAAAGACAGGCTCAGCAGGCGTTGCAGCGTCACGGCGCAGAAGGCACCGATCATGAACAACGCCCCGTGGGCGAAGTTCACCACGCCCAGCGTGCCGAAAATGAGAGTAAGCCCAAGCGCGATCAGCGCATAGGCAGAGCCCTTGTCGAGCCCGTTCAGGATTTGAAGCAGAATGGCGTCCATTGTCCCCACCATTAGATAAATAAGGTCCGTCCGGTCGCGGGTCGCGGCCGGTCAGGGTCGGCCGCGCGGGATGTCCGCGCGACCGGTGCGTTTTCGTAAGTGTCGGCTTAGCCGGCGTTGCACTCGCCCAGAGCGCCACCAGCAAACATCGGGTGGTTCGGGTCGTAAGTAACCTGATCCACCGGAGTGATTTCCACAACTTCCAGAAGGTCGAATTCGGAGGTCGGGTTGTCCTTGCCCTTCACGACCAGCACGTCTTTGAAGCACTGGTGATCGTCGGCGCGGTACAGTGTCTTGCCGTTGCCCAGACCGTCGAATTCAAAGCCTTCCAGGGCTTCGGCAACGCCACAGGGGTTGAACGTGCCAGCACGTTCGCAAGCATCCGCATACAGCAGGGTCTGGCAATAGGTGGTGTGCGCAGCCTGCGACGGCGGGAAGCCGTACTTGGTGCCGAAGGATTTCACAAAGGCAGCCGAACCAGCGTCGGTCAGCGACCAGTGCCAGTTGGTGGACCCAAGGATCCCCTTGATGTTTTCACCAGCGCCACGGGCCATCAGACGCGAGAACAGCGGCACAACGATTTCGAAGTTGCGACCGTTGACCTGCTTTTCACGCAGACCGAACTGAACAGCGTTGGTCAGCGAATTCACCATGTTGCCGCCATAGTGGTTCAGAACCAGCACGTCTGCATCGGTTTGCAGGATCGGCGTGATGTAGGACGAGAAGTCGGTCGCAGCCAGCGGTGTTTTCACCGTGTTGACGGTTTCCCAACCCAGGGCTTCGGTGGCGGCAACGATCGATTCTTCCTGGGTCCAGCCCCAGGTGTAATCGGCGGTCAGGTGATACGCTTTACGGTCAGCACCGTAACGCGCGGCCAGAACCGGTGCCAAAGCAGCACCCGACATGTAGGCGTTAAAGAAGTGACGGAAACCGTTCGCCTTCTTGTCTTTGCCCGTGGTGTCGTTCGAGTGGGTCAGACCGGCCATGAAGATGACGCCAGCTTCCTGACACAGGCCTTGCACAGCAACGGCAACACCCGAGGACGACCCACCGGTGATCATCACGGCGCCGTCTTTTTCGATCATCGACTTGGCCGATGCGCGGGCTGCGTCCGATTTCGTCTGGGTGTCGCCCGTGACGAATTCGACTTTCTTGCCCAGGATGCCGTTGCCCTTCAGGGCCTTCGACGAGAACGTGTTCATCATGCCCGCGTCGCCTTCACCGTTCAGGTGCTCGACGGCCAACTGATAGGCGCGCAGCTCATCTGCACCCTCGTCAGCATAGGGGCCGGACTGGGGTACGTTGAAGCCCAGGGTTACGGTGCCACCGGTGGGTTCGTTGGTATAAGCCGCCGCGGATGACGCGGTGAAAATAGTCGGCAGCGCGACGCCGGCACCGGCGACGGCGCCGGATTTCAGCACACCACGGCGCGTAAGATTCGAATTGGACATTTGGATCCTCCCGTTTCGTTTTGATGTAGGCGTACCTCCTCCGCACGCACCACGACCCTTTTACAGGGTGACCCTATGTTACGGGCGAGTAAGAAAACTTCGCAACAAATGCTTTTGGCGAAACAATTTTTTTGTAAACAAATGAACAGGCGCGTGATAGGATTTGTAAAGGAATTTTCGCGCGGGTGCAGAAAGCCCCCGAAAAGACACGGAAAAATGAGGTTCACAAGATGCCCCAATCCCGCCTGACAGGCAGCCGCATCCGGGAAAGGCGTCTGGTCAGTGGTATACGGCAGGCCGATCTGGCTAGGTCAGTGGGAATTTCGCCCGCCTACCTCAATCTGATCGAACACAACAAGCGCAGAATCGGCGGCAAACTGCTGGTTGATATCGCGCGTGAATTGGGGGCCGAGCCTGTGACGCTGGCCGAAGGGGCCGAGGTCGCGCTGTTGGGGGCCTTGCGGGATGCGGCGGGGCGCGCGCCTGCATTGGATATCGAAGTCGAACGGACCGAGGATCTGGCCGGGCGTTTTCCGGGCTGGGCCGGGCTGATCGCGGCGCAACGCGCGCGCATCGAAGAACTGGAGCGC
>DFBF01000134.1 GCA_002367285.1 Rhodobacteraceae bacterium UBA3087
GCAAAACCATCTCCCTGTCGATCTCCACCCCGACTGGCTGCAACCTGAAAGGCATGACGGCCCGGGAGCAGTTGATCAAAGAGAAATACCTGCGCCGGTGGGGGCTTCTGGCAGATGGCGACCTGGGTGATCATGATCTGGAGTTGGTGGTCGAGGATGCTTGATAGCGCTGCGTCGAAATATGTCTTCGGTCTGGTCGAAAATACCGGCGGGCGGACCACGCATCACATTTTGAGCCTTTGTCGCCGCAATGTCCGGGCACAAATAGAGAGGGCCAACCTGCTCGAGGCCGTCGGCCTGGCGCTCGAGGTCAGTGACATGGACGATCACGAGGATCGTCCGGTGGCGGTGGAATGGAATCCCGATCTGGGCGCGTATGCGTATTTCAGTGGCAGGTCCGGCTGGGTAACCGTGCCCGAGGAAGAGATGCGCATCTACGCGATCCGGATGGAACGGTTTTTTGAACAGGTGTTCGCCAATATGGCGGCCGGGCAACGCCGCCCACCGCGTCCCCTGATCGATGACGTTCTTTGGGAGATGGGTGATATCAGACCGGGGCAGCGCCAGCGTCCGCTTCCCACCTGGTTTGCAAAGCGGCTCAATGTCCCGGCGATCTGGGCGCAGGTGAAGGAAATGGTGCACCGACGCCCGGTCAAAGGCTTGCGCTTGTTGTTGACGACAACACGGCCCGAAAGAACTGCACCCTTGCAGTTGCCCGGGCATCTGATCGTTTCGCTCCATGACGTGCTGGATTTCGACAAGGGGATGGCGATCCACCCGGATATTCTGGCCGCGCGGGTCGATCAGGTGCCGCTGCCGGACATTGACGCACCGATCTGGTTGTCGCCAGATGGGCGCAGGCTGATCATCAATGGCAATGTCACCGTGGATTTCCGCTCGGGTATCCACATTGCGATCATCCGTCGGCTGGTTGAGGGATACCATTCCGGTTCGAGGTATCGGGCGCAGGTATTGCTGGACGAAGCACAGGCCGGAGCGATGACCCTGCGAAAAGCCTTTGGCGACAAGCTGTGGGCGCAGCTTGAACCATATCTCAAGTCGCAGAACGGATTATGGGGGTTCGTCCCCTAAGCTCTTCCCTCATTTTTCCCTCATGGCCGTCAGGAAGTATCCTTGGCGGCCTTTTTCGTTCTGGCGCGCTCATCTTCACTAATATCAAGGTAAAACAGTAGGTTGCAGTGCGTCCGGTCGCTGGGCACACACGTTTTCCATGCCGAAATGTCATTTCGATTTTTTCGGGAAATCCGTTTTTCCCTCGGTTTTTCCCTCATTACCCCCCTCGGTTTTCCCTCATCTCGTCAGCGAATGTCTCCGCAGGTTTACGAACACTGCCCAAGGAGACAACGATGACAATCAGACACCTTTCCCAGATCGAGCTGGCGGCTCGCTGGAACATTTCACCCCGCACACTGGAGCGCTGGCGCGGGACTGGTGAAGGTTCGACCTTCATCAAGCTTGGCGGCCGGGTCGTGTACCGGCTCGAAGACGTCGAGGCGCATGAACTCAAGCGTCTGGAGGAAGCCCGCGCGCTGATGGCGCAGAACCGCATGACGAGCGGGGCCGTGGCCGAGATTGGACATGGCCAATGAACGCGCCGATCTTCAAATCCCGCCGACGCCGCAACGCCGCACCCATTGTGGCTCCGTGCGAGTTGCGGATGAGCGATGTCGGGTTTCTGGCATGGGTCCAGCAGGCGGAAGTGGGCGATAGGCTGCAATACCATCGCGGGTTTCTGGCGCTCGATACCTTCGCCGTGATTTCGGGCCTGTCCGCCAAGGAACGGGCTGAACTTGGAAAGCTCGCCGACCGCGCTTTTTGTGCCGCCGAACAAGGCCTCGTGCATCTGGTGCAGGAGCGTATCGGAATCGACCAGTTCGCCTACATCGCAATTGCCCGGCCTAAACCGAAACGCGCCGCTGCCTCGCTGTCCGCGCTGTTGCTGGATGAGGCCGCCTGATGACCCCGTTTCAATCCCTTTTTGCCCAACCCGGAGATCCTTACATGCCGTACCCAACGAACGCCCCGCGCGTCGACGATCTGATTTCGATGCCGCCGCAGGAAATCGCCACCCTGCCGGTCGAACTTCTGGCCACATTGCAGCGCGAGATCGATGAATCGCTGAAGCACGACAAGGCAGTGAAAGCCCGCCTCGATGGGGCGCTGATCCATCGCTACGCCACCCGCGCCGCCGAATTGCGCCAGGCCGCAGGCAAGGACACCGGCACTGTTCGCTTTGACGACGGCGATTTCACCATTGTCGCCGATCTGCCCAAGCGCATCGCCTGGGATCAGAAACAACTCACGGCATTGGCGAAACAAATCCGCGACGGCGGTGAAGACCCGGGCGAATACATCGACGCCATCTTCAAGGTTTCCGAGCGCAAATACACCGCCTGGCCCGAATACCTCCGCCGGGATTTTGAACCAGCTCGCACGGTCAAGCCCGGCGCGCTCAAGATCGAACTGGTCAGCCAAGAGGTGGATCAGTGATCCGCCCCGGCACGCCAACCTGCGCCCCGGTGAACCAACCAACCGCCCTTCAATCACCCCCAATCAGCCAACCCCAAGGAGACCAGACCTGATGGCCATTTCCCCTCTGTCCCTGATCAAGACCGGCGCGCAACTCGAGCCGCCCAATATCCTGCTGCACGGCGTTGCCGGTGTCGGCAAAACCACCTTCGCCTCCCAGAGCGACAAACCCATCATCGTCTGCACCGA
>DFBF01000160.1 GCA_002367285.1 Rhodobacteraceae bacterium UBA3087
TGCACCTGACGCAGCATGTCGCCTTCGGGGCTTTCGACCTTGATGACGTCGGCACCCAGATCACCAAGCATTTGCGTGGCAAGGGGGCCGAATACAACCGACGTCATGTCGATGACCCTGACGCCTGCAAGCATGCCGTCTTTACTGCTGCTCATGGTTAGAACCTGCTTTTGTTGAGGTGGAGAGTTGCATTAAATCTAACAGACGTTAGAATTGGAAACAACTTAGATTCGATCTATCGAGGGAGCAGGCGAAATGCCGGAAAATCAGGGGCCGGATAAAACCTTCCGGGACGGATTGGCAGAGGGCCAGATCAACCTGCAGCAATGTAATGATTGCAAAAAGTTCATTTTTTTTCCGCGCGTTTTGTGCCCACATTGCAAAGGGCGATCCTTGACATGGCACCCGGCATCCGGCGGCGGTATCGTTCACACCACGACCACCGTGCGGCGAAAGCCCGAACGTGGGGGTGACTATAACGTCTGCATGGTTGAACTGGCTGAGGGGGTGCGGATGATGAGCCGGGTCGATGAAATCTCTCCTGCCGAGGTGACGATCGGGTTGCCGGTCACGGCCTTTGTCGGCGAAATTGACGGTGTTCCTGCCGTGCTGTGTAAGCCGGTGGAGGACTGATTCATGGGTGATCAATTGCGCGGGAAATCCGCAATCGTCGGCGTGGGGCATGCAGGTTTTGGCGAGGCCCCGGGGTTTTCGGCCTATGACATCATGGCGCAATCGGCGCTTGCGGCGCTGGATGATGCCGGACTGAAGCTGAGCGATGTCGATGGTCTGTTCTGCACCATGATGGAAGATGCCATGCCGGTCCTCATGGCGGCCGAATATCTGGGGATCCAGCCGCGCTATGTCGATGGCACGATGACGGGCGGGTCGTCGTTCGTGAACTATCTGACCTCGGCGACACTGGCGTTGCAGGCCGGGCTTTGTGATGTGGCGCTGATCTGTTACGGGTCCAATCAGCGTACGGCGTCAGGGCGGCTTGTGACCGCGTCAAAACTGCCGCCCTATGAGGGGCTGTATAACCCACGCTATCCGATCTCGGCCTATGCGATGGCTGCGGCGCGGCATATGTATGAATACGGCACGACACGCGAACAATTGGCCGATGTGGCCGTTGCGGCACGGGCCTGGGCGCAGCATAATCCCGAAGCCTTTGAGCGCGGAGCGCTGACCCGCGAAGATGTACTGGGCGCGCGTATGGTGGGCGATCCGCTGACCACGCGTGATTGTTGTCTGGTCACCGATGGCGGTGGTGCCATCGTGATGGTGCGGGCCGATCGGGCGCGGGATTTCCCCAAGGCACCAGTCTATGTTCTGGGGGCTGCGGCGGCCAGCAGTCATCGGCAAATCTCGCAAATGCAGGATTTCACGGTTACGGCGGCGCGCGACTCCGGCAAACGTGCCTTTGCGATGGCCGGGGTGACACCGGGCGATATCGACGTCGTTGAGCTGTATGATGCGTTTACCATCAACACCATCCTGTTTCTCGAAGACCTCGGGTTCTGCGCCAAGGGCGAAGGCGGCGGATTTGTCGCCGATGGCCGGATCGCGCCGGGCGGGGCTTTGCCAGTCAACACCAATGGCGGTGGGTTGTCATGTGTGCACCCCGGAATGTACGGCATCTTCACGGTGATCGAGGCCGCGCGCCAGATCAGAGGCGATGCGCCGGGGTTGCAGCAGGATAACGTGGAACTGGCGCTGGCGCATGGCAATGGCGGGGTATTGTCCAGCCAGGTCACGGCCATTCTGGGCGCGGCCAGCACCGTTTGATTTAAGCAAGGGAAAACCGGAAATGCCTTTGGATATTGATGCGCTGAACGCTTGGGAATTCAAAGATCTGGAGCACAGCTATACCAAGCGGGACACGATGCTTTATGCCCTTGGTCTGGGGTTCGGAGAGGACCCGAGCGATGAAAAAGAACTGGCCTATGTCTATGAAGACGGTCTGCTGGCCGCGCCAAGCATGGCCGTCATTCTGGGATATCCCGGTTTCTGGCTGCGCGACCCGCGCACGGGGATCGATTGGAAAAAGGTCCTGCACGGTGAACAATGGTTGGATGTGTTCAAACCGCTACCTGTCGAGGGTACGGTGATCGGGCGCACTCGGATTGACCATATTTCTGACAAGGGCGAAGGCAAGGGTGCGGTACTTTATATCAGCCGCGATATCATTGACGCGGCCAGCAATGAGACGCTGGCGCGGGTTACGATGTCGACCTTCGCGCGTGGTGATGGCGGCTTCGGTGGTGAGAAGATTGCTGGGCCAACCCCGGCTGTATTGCCGGACCGCGCTCCGGACCATGTTTGCGATTTGACAACGCTGCCGCGCCAAGCGCTGATTTACCGTCTGAGCGGTGATTACAACCCGCTTCATGCCGACCCGGCTGTTGCGAAATCCGCAGGTTTTGACCGTCCGATCCTGCACGGTCTGGCAACCTATGGTCTGGGCTGCCGAGCGATCCTGAAGACGATCTGCGACTATGATGCAAGCCGCCTGACCGGGCTGGATGTTCGGTTTTCCGCGCCGGTTTTCCCCGGTGAAACTGTGCGCTTCGAAATCTGGCGGGAGGGCACAGAGGTTCGGTTTCGCGCCGTGGTACCCGAACGTGACGTGGTGGTGCTGAACAATGGCGCTGCAAGGCTTGCCTGAGGAGAGAGACATTTGACACAACCGCTTGACGATATTCTGGTGCTGGATTTCAGCACACTTCTGCCCGGCCCGATGGCCACGCTGATGCTGGCCGAAGCCGGTGCCGAGGTCATCAAGCTGGAGCGTCCGGGCTCCGGCGAAGACATGCGCCTGACAGAGCCAATGATCGAGGGCCGCAGTCTGGGCTATGCGATCCTGAACCGGGGCAAGAAAAGCATCGCGCTGGACCTCAAGGCGGAAGGGGCTGTGGCCAGTTTGCGGTCGCTGATCGAAAAGGCCGATGTCATCGTCGAGCAATTCCGCCCCGGCGTAATGGATCGGTTGGGGCTGGGGTATGAAGCAGTGAAGGTGCTCAATCCCGCGATCATTTACTGTTCGATTACGGGGTACGGCCAGAGCGGCCCGAAACGAGACGTTGCCGGGCATGACATGAACTATGTTAGCGATGCGGGTGTCCTGTCGCTTAGCTCGGGTTCGGTTGACAGTCCGACCGCACCGTTTGGTCTGATCGCCGATATCGGCGGGGGAACCTATCCTGCCATCATGAATATCCTGCTTGCGCTGCGCCAGCGCGACAAGACCGGGCAAGGCGCGTATCTGGATATCGCCATGTCCGAGGGCGCGTTTGCCTTTGCCTATTGGGCCCATGCCAAGGGCGTCATCGCGGGCGATCCTATCGAGAACGGCGGGGACCGACTGACTGGGGGCAGGGCGCGTTACAGGCTGTATTCGGCATCAGATGGTCGGCAGGTTGCGGTCGGGGCGCTGGAGCCGAAATTCTGGGACGCGTTTTGCAATGTTATCGACCTGCCGCAGCGCCTGCGCGATGACCTTGCCGACCCGGCGGCGACAAAGGCCGAGGTCGCGCGCCGGATTGCGGCCAGACCATCTGCGCATTGGGCACCATTGTTTGAGGCGGCGGATTGCTGTTGCACCATTGTCAAGACACCGGCCGAGGCCGCAGCCGATCCGCATTTCACGGCGCGCGACACGTTTGGGCGGGCGGTTTTGGTTGGGGGCGCGCAAGTTCCAGCACTCCCTTTGCCGATTGCACCAGAATTTCGCGGGGCAATCGCCGACAGTCGCGCCGCGCCCGATCTGGGCGAGCAAAATGCCGAGTTTGGGTTGTAAATAGTGGTCGCTGAGGTGTCAGAATAGGTTGACGGTTGACGCTGCTTGAAATAATCTAACGAATGTTAGAAACTTGTTTGAATTCCTTTGGGAGGGGTCACAATGTCTGAGCCGATGTCGGAACTTTCCGCTGAAGCGGAGCGATTTGTCTCCCCTGCGCACTATGTCGATAGCGATAGCAGGGAGGTGCAGGCGTTTGTGATGCGGGCGCTGCGCAACATGGCGCCGGATGTATCCAAAAAGGACATGGCGGTGCGCCTGTTTCAGGCTGTGCGCGACGATTTACGATATGATCCCTATACGTTTTCTCTGACCGCCGAGGATTATAGAGCAAGTGTTATTGCCGACATGGATTCGGCGTTTTGCGTGCCCAAGGCGATCCTCCTGGCCGCATGCCTGCGGGCCGTTGGAATTCCGGCGGCGTTGGGGTTTGCGGATGTTCGCAACCACCTGAATACGCCCAAACTGGCCGAGCTGATGGGCACCGACCTGTTCATCTACCACGGCTATGTTCAGCTTTGGTTGGGTGACGCGTCGTTCAAGGTGACCCCGGCCTTCAACATGGACCTGTGCCAGCGCTTTGGCGTTAAACCGCTGGAGTTTGACGGAGAGCACGACGCACTGTTTCACGAGTTTGACGACGCGAACCGTCGCCATATGGAATATGTAAATGACCGGGGCTTGTTTGTGGACGCACCGATGCAGGAGTTCCTGACTGCATTTGGTGAGACCTATCCGAAGCTGAAGGAATTCAACCGGCGCAGGATTTCCGGGGAGGTCTTTGACGCGGGTTTTGCTGGTCCCGAAGGATCGCCAGCAAAATGAAGTATTTGGAAGATTTCAGTGTTGGTCAGGTTTTCGAATTTTGCTCTGCGCCGTTGACCAAACAGCAGATCATGGAGTTTGCTCAGGAATGGGATCCTCAGCGTCTGCATACGGATGAAGCCTATGCTGAAGGTATCCACGGCGGGCTGATCGCCTCAGGTTTC
>DFBF01000261.1 GCA_002367285.1 Rhodobacteraceae bacterium UBA3087
CCAGTGTGCCCAGTGTGCGCTTGGCATCCTCGCTGAAAATTAACGCGTTAATGACAATTGGCGCAGGGGATGTCTCATGAACCATGACGACCTGAATATCTGGTCCAAACGCGCCGCCGATTGGGCGCGTGATTACCACGCGACCCTTCGGGATCGTCCCGTGCGCCCGGCCATTCAGCCCGGTGACTTTCTGGCGAAAATTCAGGGGCCAGCCCCGGAAACCCCCGACCCGATCGAGGCGATCTTCGACGATTTTACCACCCTTGTGCCCGATGCAATGACACATTGGCAGCACCCGCGTTTCTTTGCCTATTTCCCGGCCAATGCCGCGCCCGCATCCATGCTGGCCGAACAACTGGCCAACGCGATGGCGGCCCAGGCGATGCTGTGGCAGACCGCGCCGGCCGCCAATGAAATGGAGGCGCTGACCATTGACTGGTTGCGGGACGCACTTGGTCTGCCCAATGATCTGACCGGCACGATCCACGACAGCGCGACAACGGCGACCTTCAGCGCGATCCTGACCATGCGCGAGATGGCGTTGAACCACACCGGCCTGACCGCAGGCCTGTCCGCCCAACCCCGCCTGCGCATCTATGCCAGCGCGCAGACCCACAGCTCGGTCGACAAGGGCGTGCGCCTGTCAGGCATTGGCCAGGACAACCTGGTCAAAGTGCCGACCGTGGCGAACCATCCCACCTGGTCGATGGACGCCGCCGCGCTGGAGGCGTGCATCCGCGCCGACATCGCCGCCGGGATGAAACCAGCGGGCGTGGTGCTGTGCATCGGCGGCACCTCGATCGGCGCCTGTGACGACCTGAGCGCCTGTATCAAGGTCGCCCACGCAAACGGCTTGCCCGTGCATGTGGACGCCGCCTGGGCCGGGTCCGCGATGATCTGCGCAGAATTTCGCGACCTCTGGGCCGGGATCGACAAAGCCGACAGCATCGTTTTCAACCCGCACAAATGGCTGGGCGCTCAGTTCGATTGCGCCGTGCAATTCTTGCGCGACCCCGGCCCGCAGATCGCCACCATGGGCCTGCGCCCGGATTATCTGAAAACCCAGGGCGCCGAGGAAATCGTCAATTACAACGAATGGACCCTGCCGTTGGGCCGCCGGTTCCGGGCCCTGAAGCTCTGGTTCCTGATCCGCGCCGAGGGGCTGGAAGGTCTGCGCACCCGCATCCGCAATCACGTTGCCTGGTCGGTCGAAGCCTGCGACGCCATCGCCGCCCTGCCCGGATTTCAGATCACCACACCGCCCATCCTGTCGCTGTTCTCCTTTCGCTTTCATAATGACGCGCACACCGCGCAACTGCTTGAAAAGGTGAACAATGACGGGCGCATCTATCTGACCCAAACCACCCATGACGGTGCGTTCGTCATCCGTGTGACAGTTGGACAGTTTGACTGCACGCGCGATGATGTCATGATGGTCCCGACTGTTTTAAAGGAACTCTCGGAAGGTCTTTAAATGATCCGCATTCTCGCCCTGATTTTCTTCATCCTCCCTGGCCTGGCCACGGCACAATCCTATCCCGTCCATGAAAGCACGCTGATCAATGATTATGCCGCCGTGCTGGACGAGGCTGCGGAAAACCGCATTTCGAACCAGTTGCAGGCCTTGCGCGATGAATTAGGGGTCGAGGCGACGGTGCTGACCCTGCACACACGCAGCCCGTTTCAGACCGAAGGATCACTGGAGGATTTCGCAACCGGCCTGTTCAACGACTGGGGCATTGGCGACGCGACGCGCAACGATGGCATCCTGATCCTTGTGCTGACCGGAGATCGCGACATGCGAATCGAACTGGGCGCGGGGTACGGCCGTGAGTTTAATCGCGCGGCAAAATACATCATCGACTATGAAATGATCCCGCTTTTCAAGGACGGTGATTTTGCCACCGGGATCTCGGTCGGCACCGCCCGTATCGCGGAATGGATCGCCCGCCCCCACGCAGCCGGCGACGCGCCGCCCGAGGAAACCCAAGGTGGCGGCGGCTTCAGCCCCTGGTGGATCTTTGGCCTGTTCGGGGCCGGGTTTGCCGGGCTGATCACCTGGTCGGTGCTGGGTCAAACCATCCGTGACCGCATGGCCCGCTGTCCGAAATGCGGCCAGCGCGGCATCCACACCCATCGCGAAGAACTTGCGGCCGCGTCGACCTCGCAAACGGGCAAGGGTGAAAAGACCGTGACCTGTTCCCATTGCGGCTATCGCAACACCAGCAGCTATGTGATTGCGCGCAGAAGCAAATCCTCCTCGTCCTCAGGCGGTTTTGGAGGCGGGCGCAGCTCAGGCGGCGGGGCTTCGGGCAGCTGGTAGGCGCAACTGCGCCACTGCGTCAAAATGGACCCCACGTTAACCTCGTCTTGAAGAAGTTCTGCCCTACATTAAAGATAAGGAGGCCCTATGCAGAAATACGGCTTGGACCACACATTCGGCGAACACCTGGCGGACGGTATCGTGCACGGGTTGGGCGTTGCCGCGGCGTTGATCGGCGCAACCGCTCTGGTGGTCTGGGCAGTCATGGCGGCCCCGATGGACCATATTCCGGCGCTGATCATCTATGCAATCGGGCTGATTGCGACCTTCGCCTTTTCCGCCGCTTACAACATGTGCCTGCATGAAAAGGCCCGCGCGGTGCTGCGCCGGTTCGATCACGCAGCGATTTTCATCATGATTGCGGGGACTTATACACCGCTTGCCTTGATCGGTATTGGCGGCGCGCGCGGCGTCATGCTGGCCTCGGCCGTCTGGGTCATTGCAACCCTTGGCGTGTTTCTGAAACTGTTCTTCTTTCACCGCTTCTATCGCACCACCTTCGTCCTGTATCTGATCCAGGGCTGGTTGGCGGTGCTGGCCGTCGGGCCGATGGTGCAGAACCTGCCGCTGGTTGCGATGATCCTGATTGTGGCTGGGGGCCTGACCTATACGGCGGGCACGCTGTTTCACCATCGCGAAAACTGGCCGTTCAACCGGGCCATCTGGCATGGCATGGTGCTGGCGGCGGCGGCAATCCACTATGTCGCCGTGTTTCAGGTCGCCGTCACCTGAGGCCGACTTGATTGCCCTGAAAGCCATCAATCCCGCGCTTTTCAAAAACGTCGGCACTGTGCCACATTGACGCAAACAGACCAGACCTGTCGCTTTCTCTCGCCTTAGCTGGGGGCAGGAGGACGCGCGTATGGACCGGCTGGATTGGCTGATTTCATTGGTGGTGGTGACCATCGGGGCTGAACGGGGCCGCGCGGCGCGTGGGCGGCCGGTCATGGGCTGATCTGCCCACCCTGCCCTGACCTTCTTATATGGATCACATGAATGATCACCAAACCTTCCCGCCGTTCCGGCGGCCGTGCCGCGCGTAAAGCCTTGCGTGAGGCCCCCATCGCCCTTGATCAACGTCCCGTACGCGAGGGCCTTGAGGGCGGCCAATACCGCCCCCTGACGGATGCGGGCATGCAACGCATCCACAACGCCGCCCTGGACGCCCTGGAACAGATTGGCCTAGCCGACGCGCCGCAATCGGGCATCGACATCATGACCAGCGCAGGCGCCCAGTACCGCGACGGACGCCTGTATTTTCCCCGCGCCCTGGTCGAAGACATGCTGGCCAAGGCCGCAAAACAGGTCACCCTGCACGGGCGCGATCCCGGCCATGATCTGAACCTGTCAGGCAATCGCGTGCACTACGGCACCGCCGGCGCCGCCGTCCACATGGTCGATGTGTACGGCAAGGCGTATCGCGACAGCACGATCCAAGACCTGCATGATGCAGCCCGCATTGCCGATCAGCTGGACAATGTCCATTTCCTGCAACGCCCCATGGTCGCGCGCGATATTGCCGACAACCACGAGATGGACCTGAACACCATTTTCGCCTGCACCTCGGGCACAACGAAACACATCGGCACCTCGTTCTCTGAGCCCGGATTTGTCGCGGATGCGATCGAAATGCTGCACATGATTGCCGGGGGGGAAGAGGCCTGGCGCGCGCGGCCCTTCGTTTCGAATTCCAACTGTTTCGTTGTGCCACCGATGAAGTTCGCCACCGAAAGC
>DFBF01000100.1:0-1583 GCA_002367285.1 Rhodobacteraceae bacterium UBA3087
GGTCGAAAAAGTAGGACCACCTCTAAAGAGCGTGAAACAAGAAAATCGAAGTGACAAAAATTTCCAAAACGCAGTGCGGCATCAACCTGTACCCGACCCTTTGAAGCTTACGGTTACAAGCTCGTCAAACCGAACCGGCGCGCCCTGTTCCGGCCGAAAATTCCAGCCATGGGCCAGCAACCTGTTGGCAAGGTCAGCACCATCCCCAAAACCCCCAGCGAAACCCGAGGGCAAAAAAACTTGAAAAGCCAGATCGAGGCGGCATTGGGCCTTCAAACGGTCAAAAAGGGAGCCTAGCGCGCGGCCCGTGTCGTGATCGCGTCGCCCGCCCAGCGCGTGACGGTGTCGAAATCCAACGACCTAGCCAAGGCTTGACCGTTGGCGGCGATGGCCCGGCATTCGGCATCATTTGCACGAATCCAGTCCAGTTTCTCTTCTAGGTCGGACAGGTCGGCGCGCACGGGAATGTGGGTTTCGAACGGGATAAGCCGATCATAGTACCATTGGCGAAACCCATGGGCGCTGTCGATCTTTAGAACACAGCAACCAAGGTGAAATCTTTCCAACAGATTGCTCCAGGCATTGGAAAATCCATCGATATCAATTGCAAACTTCTGCGTGCCCCATGAGGTCAGGGGGATGAAATCCCCCATCAATCCGGCGTCCTCGTATGCCGCCATGTTGCGGCCAGACACTGGAGCAAAACGCACGTCGACGTTAGGCAGATTGCGCGCCTGAACCGCCAGACGAATGCGTGGGTTCATGCCCAGATGCGTGCTGTGGTCCGGAACAAAGCTGGCCAGACCCTGACCATTCGTGCCCCCGCGCCAGACGAGCTGATCGTTTCGGTCTGCCCAGGCACGGGCCTTGGTACGCCCATGGGCCGCGATGTTTTGATACCCGCGACTGCGCAGAAAGTAGGGGTCTGGCACAAGGCTTACGCCGGGGTCTTGTGAGCAGAAGGAAAACGCCCCCAAGGTCGGCTGATCCCCGTCGGACAGGCCAAAACCTGCCTGTTGTACGGTCTGGTCTGCGTTCACGAACCACCACAGCGCGGTGAGGGCGCGGTTGCGAAAAACCCCCTTGCTGTGCTGCGACAGCTTTCGAAGCCCTGTGTGCAAAACCAGCCGATCTTCTTGACGGCTGATGCGCAGATCGTAATCCGGCAGGCTTGAATCCAGGCCTATGGCCAGCTTGTGGACCTGTCCGCAAAGCGCTTCCAGCTCTTGGCTGAGCCCCGTCCGGGCGCCTTCTTTCCAAAGGCGCCAGTTGCGTTGCCGCTTGCGCCGCCTGTGCCATTTGACGAGCGGGGCTACCATGGTCAGGCGTTGAACAGGAAATGCAGTACGTCGCCGTCCTTCACTTCATAAGACTTGCCCTCGGCGCGCATCTTGCCGGCATCCTTGGCGCCAGCTTCGCCGTTGCAGGCGATATAGTCGTCATAGGCGATGGTTTCGGCGCGGATGAAACCGCGTTCGAAATCGCCGTGGATGACGCCCGCGGCTTGCGGCGCGCTGGTGCCTTCGCGGATGGTCCAGGCGCGGGCCTCTTTCGGGCCAACGGTGAAATAGGTTTCCAGGTGC
>DFBF01000100.1:1607-5657 GCA_002367285.1 Rhodobacteraceae bacterium UBA3087
CAATTCGTACCCGGCGCGGATCAGGCGATCCAACCCGGCCTCTTTCAGGCCCAGTTCTTCCAGGAACATTTCCATGTCATCGGCGTCGAGCTGGCTGATCTCTTCTTCGATCTTGGCGGAAATCACGACGGCGGCGGCGCCCTGTTCTTCGGCCATCTTTTCGACCGCACGCGAGTATTCGTTGCCGGTGGCCGCATCGCTTTCGTCCACGTTGCAGACGTACAGGATCTTCTTCGTGGTCAGCAACTGAAGCATGCTCCAGGCTTTCTGGTCATCCTCGTCAACGTCGACGGTCCGGGCGGGCTTGCCGTCTTCCAGCGCGGCCAGGGCGGCGCGCATCAGGCGTTCCTGTTGCACCGCGTCCTTGTCGCCACCGCGTACCTTGCGCACGATGTTCTGCAACCGCTTTTCGATTGATTCCATGTCCGACAGCATCAGCTCGGTTTCGATCACCTCGGCGTCTTCGACCGGGTTCACGCGCCCTTCGACATGGGTGACGTCGCCGTCATCGAAACAACGCACCACGTGGGCGACCGCATCGACCTCGCGGATGTTGGCCAAGAACTGGTTGCCCAACCCTTCGCCCTGTGACGCGCCTTTGACCAAACCCGCGATGTCGACGAATGTCATACGCGTCGGGATGATTTCCTTGGACCCGGCAATCGCGGCCAGCTTGTCCAGACGGGCGTCTGGCACAGCGACTTCGCCCACGTTGGGTTCAATCGTGCAAAAAGGGAAGTTCGCAGCCTGGGCGGCGGCGGTTTTCGTCAGTGCGTTGAAGAGCGTCGATTTGCCAACATTCGGCAGACCTACGATACCCATTTTGAAACCCATGCCGGCCTCCTGTTGATTGTCGGGCTGTGCATATGGGTTTGGGGCCTTGGGCGCAAGCGTGCTGGGGGGGGCCGATCACGCCCGTTTGCGTCGTTTCTGTTTCACAAGCGGGGGAATTTTTCCTACAAGGCGCACTTCATCCCTTTCCAGGTGCCCCCATGACCCAGAAACGATCCGAATTGCTGATGCCTGCGGGCAACCTGCGCAAGCTGAAGATGGCGATCCTGTATGGCGCCGATGCGGTGTATCTGGGCACACCAGACATGTCGCTGCGCACGAAATCCGAATTCACGCTGGACGATGTGATCGAAGGGGTCGAATTCTGCCACGCCCACGGGCGGCGGGCCTATCTGACGCTGAACCTGTTTTCGCACAACAAAGACATCCCCAAGCTTGAGGAATACATCGACACCGTGCGCCGGGTGAAGCCGGACGGGTTGATCATCGCCGATCCCGGCGTGTTCCAATATGTGCGCGAACATGCGCCTGAGATTCCGCTGCACATTTCGACCCAGGCCAATATCTGTTCCTGGCTGTCGGTGAAATTCTGGCAAGAGCAGGGCGCTGAACTGGTCGTTCTGGCGCGCGAGGTTTCGTATTCCGAACTGGTGGAAATCCGCGAAAAATGCCCTGACATCAAGCTCGAGGCCTTTGTTCACGGTGCCATGTGCATGACCTATTCGGGCCGCTGCCTGTTGTCGAATTTCATGGCTGAACGCGGTGCGAACCAGGGCAATTGCGCCAACTCGTGCCGCTGGAACTATAACTTCCGCCTGCGCCTAAAGGACGGCACGGTGCAGGATTTGACCATCACCGACGACAATGCCGACATGTTCGAATTCCTGCTGGAAGAAGGCTGTCGCCCCGGAGAGCTTCTGCCGATCGAAGAGGACGACCGGGGCTCGTATATCCTGAACTCGCGCGATCTGTGCATCATGCCCAAGCTGGACGAATACCTGAAAATCGGTGTCGACAGCCTGAAGGTCGAAGGGCGCGGGAAATCGGAATACTACTGCGCCATCGCCGCGCGGGCGTACCGTATGGCCATCGACGACTATTACGCCGACCCGGACAATTGGGACCCCAAACCCTATATGCGCGAACTGGAGGCCGTCGGCAATCGCGGCTATACGCTGGCCTTTCACGATGGTCGGCTGACCAACTATGCCCATGACTATGAACAGACCGAATCCCTGTCCCAATGGGAATATGCGGGTGTTGTGCGCGAGGTGACGGATGACGCGTTCATCGTCGAGGTGAAAAACAAACTGGCCGCTGGTGAGGTGCTGGATTTCGTTTCCCCCATCGCGCGCGACACGGTCTTGCTGCGGGTCTATGACTTTGAACGGTTCACCGATGCGGGCGACGGAACCACGGAACGCGTCGACGTGGTGCATGGCAGCACACGGTCGGTGATCCGTCTGCCTTTCACGCTGTTTGACCACGAAGACCTGGACGACCTGCGCGCCCGTTTCCCGGCCTATTCGGTCATGCGCAAGGAACGCGCCCTGACCGATGAACAATGGAACCGGGTGCGGTTTGACAAGCTGACCCAGGGGCTGGAAATCACCGGCAAGGAAAACACGCCTGCCTATGAACGGCGCCGCGATGCCTTGGCGGACAGCATCGAAGAAGGCGGGCGCGAGCGGCGTCACAAAACCAACCGGATCGGCGTTGAGGGCTGCTGTGGCAAGGGCTGCAACGGCTGCATGATGTTCTGGCAGGGCGACCAATACGCCCGTGCCCGCGAGGTGTTGCAAAAACGCAAACAGGGCGAATTGTTAAGCCGGGCCGAGGCAACCCAATTCAAGCTGCCCGAATAGGCCACCCAGCCTATCCATCCAACTTAACCACCCAGTCGGGATTGATTTTCCCGCCCGGTTTCGGCACATCGGAGGCTGAGACCTGAAAGGACACCCAGATGACCCGCATTGATGACAAATTCGCCGCGCTGAAAGCCGAAGGCAAGAAAGCCTTCGTGTCCTATATCATGGCGGGCGATCCCGATGAGGCTGTTTCGCTGGAGGTCATGAAAGGCCTGCCGGGCGCGGGCGTTGATATCATCGAACTGGGCATTCCCTTTACCGACCCCATGGCGGACGGGCCGACCATTCAACTGGCCGGACAACGGGCGTTGAAGGCGGGCATGACGCTGCAAAAGACGCTGGATATGGCCGCCGAATTCCGCAAAGGCGACGACACCACGCCGATCGTGCTGATGGGCTATTACAACCCGATCTATAACCGTGGCGTGGACAAGTTTCTGGTCGATGCCAAGGCCGCCGGGATCGACGGGCTGATCGTTGTTGACCTGCCCCCGGAGGAGGATGAAGAACTGTGCATCCCCGCTCAGGCGGCTGGTCTGAACTTCATCCGGCTGGCGACACCGACGACGGATGACAAACGCCTGCCCAAGGTGCTGACCAATACCTCTGGCTTTGTTTATTACGTGTCGATCACCGGCATCACGGGTTCTGCCGAGGCCAGCGCAGAAGACGTCGCCCCCGAGGTTGCGCGCATCAAGGCGGCGACGGACATTCCCGTGATCGTCGGCTTTGGCGTGAACACGCCCGAAAAGGCCGAAGCGATTGCCAGCGTTGCCGATGGCACCGTCGTGGGCAGCGCCATCGTCAGCCAGATCGCTGCGGGAAAACCGGTGGCAGAGGTCCTGGCCTTTGTCAAAACCCTGTCGGACGGCGCCCACCGCGCCTGAGAGACGGGGGACGCCGTGACCAAGGTCGAACCGTATCCTCGGGTGCAGCTCCCTTATCGCAGGCGAAGTATCAAGCTGGACAGCGCGGCCACTCCGGCCACGCCCACCAGACCCAAGGTGGCAGGAAAGCCGATCCAATCGACCAAGGCGCCCTGCGCGCCTGCCCCTGCAGCGGCAGCGCCAATGCCGACCATCGCCCACAGGCTCATCACCCGGCCCCGCAGGTCATCGTCCAGATCCATCTGCACAGTGGTTTGCATGGAAATGCCCGACACGGATGAGGCAAAGCCAAGCCCCGCAACCAGCATCAGGGTCAGCGCCCAGTTGCTGGACAGGCCCATCAGGGCAACACCGGCCATGCCCACCAAAGTCAGCCCCAGGGCCCACATTGGCAACCGTCCGGGCGCCTGCGCCGGGGTCAGCGCCTTGATTAACCCAGCAACCAACGCCCCTGCCCCGGCTGCGGCCGTCAACAGGCCCAGACCCGCCGGCCCCTTGGCAAA
>DFBF01000150.1:0-16191 GCA_002367285.1 Rhodobacteraceae bacterium UBA3087
GCCTCGACCCGGTCGCGCGACAGGCGTCCGCCCTCGCGATACCAAGTGTTCACGCCGGTCAGCATGGCAATCACCGCCATGGTCGCCAGCTTGGTATCAGGCAGGGTGAACAGCCCCTGTTCCGCGCCATCGCGCAGGATTTGCTCCAACGCGTCCTCGTACTGACGGCGCAGCGCTTCGATCTGGGCGAAATTCTCCGGCTCCAGATTGCGCAGCTCCATATAGGCGATGAACACCGCATCCGGGCGATCCAGGTGAAACCGGATGTGAAAGCGCGTGAACGCCTCGAGCCGCGCCATTGGGTCGGGACCAGCCGCGGTGTCGCCCCAGGCGGTCAAAAGCTCATCCAAATGGGATTTCATCAAGTCAAACAGCAGGCTCTGCTTGTCCTTGGTATACAGATACAGCGCCCCCGCCTGCACGCCGACCTCGGCCGCGATCTGGCGCATGGACACGGCGGCAAAGCCGTGGCGGGCAAACAGCCGCAAGGCCGCTTTGCGGACCCGGGGGCCGGTAATTTCACTGTGGGAACCTGTTTTGCGTGCCATGGGAGGAATTTAACTGAACAACCGTTCAAATCAAGAGGGGAGCCGTCTGCCACCTCAGTTGGCACCCAAGCTGGCCCCCAGTGGACCGCAGGCCTCGCGATGCCCGCAAGGCACGCGGTCGCGGACCCCACGCGAAGCGCTTGCCCCCGGCCACGCGCGGGCGGTAAGGTCCACGTGAACCAGACAGGACGCCTGCCTTGCCCCGACTCGCCCTTCCCTTTGCCATGTCCGTTGTCTTGGCCGTGATGGTGGGCTGTTCGGATCAACCCGGCCTGGACCTTCGCCTGTCAGACCAGACGCGGGCGGCCGAATATCCGACCCTTGTGCCCCTGTCGCCGCTGCTGGCCAACATGCCGGACGCGAACGAAGATTTCGGCACCGGCGCCCTGGCGGCCCGCGCCAGCGCCCTGCGCGCCCGCGCCGCACGCCTGCGTCGCATCATCGTCGATCCGACGACACGGGCGCGTATGCAAGGCGCCCTGGCACGGCACGCGCAATAAAGCCTGTGTTGCACCGCCTGCCCGCTTTGGGTACAGACCTGCCAAACACATCACGCATTCACGGGAGACCGACATGACCCACCCCCTCCGCCTTGGTATTGCCGGTCTGGGAACCGTCGGCATCGGCGTCGTCAAAATCGTACGCAAACACGCCGCCATGTTGGAAGCCCGCACCGGGCGCCCGGTCGAAATTACCGCCGTATGCGCCCGCTCGCGGGGCAAGAACCGCGATGTCGATCTGTCCAATTACGCCTGGGAGGACGACCCGGTCGCCCTGGCGAAACGCGATGACGTCGACTGTCTGGTCGAACTCATGGGCGGGTCTGATGGCCCGGCCAAGGCCTGTGTCGAGGCCGCGATTGCGGCTGGCAAACACGTGGTCACCGCCAACAAGGCGTTGTTGGCCCACCACGGTCAGGAACTGGGCGAAGCGGCCGAAGCCGCCGGCGTGATGCTGCGGTTCGAAGCCGCCGTCGCGGGCGGCATTCCCGTCATCAAGGCCCTGACCGAAGGGCTGGCGGGCAATGAAATCGACCGTGTCATGGGTGTGATGAATGGCACCTGCAATTACATCCTGACACGGATGTATGACGCCGATCTATCCTATGACGTGGTGTTCGAGGAAGCCAACCAACTGGGGTATCTCGAAGCTGATCCCAACCTGGACGTGGGCGGCATTGACGCCGGTCACAAACTGGCGCTGCTGGCGTCGATCGCCTTTGGCACGCAGGTGAATTTCGATGCGATGGAGCTGGAAGGCATTCAGCGCATCCAGATCGAAGACATCGAACAGGCCGCCGACATGGGCTATCGCATCAAGCTTCTGGGCGTGGCGCAGATGACCGGGCGTGGGCTGGAACAGCGCATGTCGCCCTGTCTGGTGCCCGCAACCTCGCCTCTGGGGCAGCTGGAAGGCGGCACCAATATGGTGGTGATCGAAGGCGACAGCATCGGCCAGGTCGTGCTGCGCGGCCCCGGCGCGGGCGAAGGCCCGACCGCATCGGCCGTCATGGGCGACGTGATGGATCTGGCCCGTGGCCTGTCGATCCCAACCTTTGGCCAGCCCGCCAACACCCTGCGCCCGGTGCGCGGCGTGAAGGCCACAAAACCCGCGCCCTATTACATCCGCATGTCGCTGCTGGACAAACCCGGCGCGCTGGCCAAAGTCGCGGCTCTGCTGGGCGAAGCGGGCATTTCGATCAACCGCATGCGCCAGTATGGCCATGACGACACAGCGGCGCCGGTGATCATTGTCACCCACAAAACCACGCGCGACGCGCTGGATCGGGCGCTGGAAGGTCTGGAAAAGACCGGCGTCATGGCGGGCGCCCCTGTCGCGATCCGCATCGAGGAACTGTAAACATCCGAGGGCTTGTTTGCGCCGCGTGATCCATAGAGCGGGCTTTCTGCACCGAGATTGCGCGCCTTGACGGAATGCGCTGTGGGAAATGCACTGCGGGGTCCACACCGTTGCGCAAGATTTCGCGCCGCGGGCTCAAACAACGACTGACCCCGCCCGCCCGGACCACCGACAGGCAATTGCGCGCCGGAAGGGCCAGGCGTCACATACGCAACCGGCCCCCTCCCGCCCCGATTTGATCCTGCGGATCGCAGCGGGTTGACCGTGGCGCGTGCCAAAGGCACGCGCGGGATCCCTGATAGCCCTATCAGGCTTGCCCCCAAGCGTTGTGCCGACTAAACCCGGACCAAACCAGATTTACCAAGGAACACCCCTCATGGCCGACAAAGTCGTTTTCGCTGACCGTATGCTTTCGCTGGGCCTTGCCCGTGTGTCCGAGGCCGCCGCAATGGCATCGGCCACCCTGGTGGGGCGCGGCGATGAAAAAGCCGCCGACCAGGCCGCTGTCACCGCCATGCGCGAACAGCTGAACATCCTGGACATCAAAGGCGTCGTCGTCATCGGCGAGGGCGAACGCGACGAAGCCCCGATGTTGTTTATCGGCGAAGAGGTCGGCACCGGCGAAGGCCCCGCCGTCGACATCGCGTTGGACCCGCTGGAAGGCACGACCCTGACCGCCAAGGACATGCCCAACGCGCTGACCGTCATCGCCATGGCCCCGCGCGGCACCCTGCTGCATGCGCCTGACGTGTATATGGAAAAGCTGGCCATCGGCCCGGGCTTTAAAAAGGACGTCGTGTCCCTGGCCATGTCGCCCAGCGAACGGGTGAAAGCCCTGGCCGCCGCCAAGGGCTGCGCCACCACAGACATCACCGTCTGTGTGCTGGAACGCCCGCGCCACGAGGGCATGATCGCCGACATCCGGTCGACCGGCGCGGCGATCCGCCTGATCACCGATGGCGATGTGGCCGGCGTGATCCACTGTGCCGAGGCCGATATCACCGGCATCGACATGTATATGGGCCTGGGTGGCGCGCCTGAGGGCGTTCTGGCGGCCTCGGCGCTGAAATGCATGGGCGGGCAGATGTGGGGTCAGCTGACCTTCCGCAACGATGATGAACGCGGCCGTGCGGCCAAGGCGGGCATCACCGACCTGGACCGGATCTATTCGCGCGACGAAATGGTCACGGCCGATGTGATCTTTGCGGCAACCGGCGTGACAGACGGATCTGTCGTCGCGGGTATCAAACGTGAGCCCGGCTATCTGACCACCGAAACCATCCTGATGCGGTCAAAAACCGGGTCTGTCCGGCGCATGTCCTATCGCAACCCGGTATCGGCCACCCGATGACGGGCGCACGTGCGCTGATCCTGATCGACATCCAGCAGGGGTTTGATAGCCCCGACTGGGGCGCGCGCAACAATCCGGGGGCCGAGGCAAACGCCGCCCGGCTGTTGACCCACTGGCGGGCCAATTTCTGGCCCGTCATCCATGTCCGGCACATGTCGACCACACCCGGCAGCCCGCTGAACCCCGATGGCGGCAATGTCGCCTTCAAGCCCGAGGTCGCGCCGCTGACCGGTGAACCGGTCATGACCAAACGCGTGAATTCGGCCTTTATCGGCACGCAGCTTGAACCGCGCCTGCACAGTGCCAATGTCACCGCCCTGACCATCTGTGGCCTGACCACGCCCCATTGCGTGTCGACCACCACGCGCATGGCCGCGAACCTGGGGTTTCAGGTCGACCTGGTCCACGATGCTTGTGCCGCCTTTGCGGCCAATGCGGATGCGTCCTGGCGTGATGGCCCGGCTACGGATCCTGAAATGATCCACCAATCTGCGCTGGACCAGTTGAACGGCGAATTCGCGCGCCTGATCACGACGGACGAGGCGCTGACACCGGGGAACGCATGAGCGACTTTCTGAATGTCGCCGCCTCGCTGACTGGGCGGCGCTGGGTCGGGTTAGACATCGAAACCGCGCGCGCAGCCGAAGCGATGGCGCAGATCACCAACCTGCCTGCGCCGGTCTGCACCGTGCTGGCGCGCCGGGGTGTCGCGCCGCAGGACGCCGCACGTTTCCTGGAACCGACCCTGCGCGACCTGCTGCCCGACCCGCGTGGCATGAAGGACATGGACACCGCCGCCCTTCGCGTGTTGCAGGCGCTGGACAAGGGGCAAAAGGTTGCCATTTTCGCCGATTACGACGTCGATGGCGCCACCTCGGCGACGCTTCTGATCGACTGGTTCCGGTTCTTTCAACGCCCCGTGACGCTGTATATCCCCGACCGGATCGACGAAGGATATGGCCCCAATGTGCCCGCAATGGAGGGCCTGGCCGAGGCCCACGACCTGATCATCTGCGTTGATTGTGGCACGCTGAGCCACGAGCCGATCGCCGCCGCCAAGGCCAAGGGCGCGGACGTCGTCGTGCTGGACCACCACTTGGGTGGCGAGACCTTGCCCCCCGCCGTCGCGGTCGTGAACCCGAACCGCCAGGATGAAGCCGACGCGCCCGGATACCTGTGCGCGGCCGGTGTCGTGTTCCTGTTGCTGGTCGAACTGGGCCGCGTGCTGCGCGAGGCAAAACGCCAGGGCCCCGACCTGATCGCCATGCTGGATCTGGTGGCGCTGGGAACCGTTGCCGATGTCGCGCCGCTGATTGAGGCCAACCGCGCCTTTGTCCGTCAGGGGCTGAAGATCATGGCGCGCCGCACCCGCCCCGGCCTGGTCGCGCTGGGCGATGTCAGCCGTATGAACGAAGCGCCCAAGCCCTATCACCTGGGGTTCCTGTTGGGGCCCCGCGTGAACGCAGGTGGCCGCATCGGCAAGGCCGACCTGGGTGCGCGCCTGTTGGCCACCACGGACGCTCACGAGGCCGCATCCATTGCCGCCCGGCTGGATGAGCTGAACTCTGAGCGGCGCGAAATCGAAAGCGCGGTGCGCGACGCCGCCCTGGTGCAGGCCGAAGACCGAGGGCTGGAGGCGCCGCTGGTCTGGGCCGCAGCCGAAGGCTGGCACCCGGGCGTTGTCGGCATTGTCGCAAGCCGCCTGAAAGAGGCCACCAACCGCCCCGCCGTCGTCATCGGCTTTGATGGCGATGACGGCAAGGGATCGGGGCGCAGCGTCTCTGGCGTGGACCTGGGGGCTTGCATCCAAAAGCTGGCCGCCGAAGGCCTGATCCAAAAGGGCGGCGGGCACAAGATGGCCGCAGGCCTGTCGTTGTCGCGCGATCAGTTGGAGCCTGCCATGGACCGCCTGTCTGATCTGTTGGCCAAACAGGGCGCAGGCCTTGGCGGCCCGGCCGACCTGAAGATCGACACCCTGCTGATGCCCGGCGCCGTCACCCCGGAACTGATTGAACAGATTGAGGCGGCGGGACCGTTTGGCGCCGGAGCCCCCGGCCCCCGGTTTGCCTTTCCCGATGTGAAAATCCATTTCACAAAACGCATTGGCACCGGCCACTTGAAGATCACCTTTGGCGATGGGCTGTCGGCCCGCATGGACGCGATCGCCTTTGGCGCGTTTGACAGTGATCTTGGCCCGGCGCTGGAAGGTCACAATGGCGCGCTGTTCCATCTGGCCGGGCGGCTGGAGCTGAACAGCTGGCAAGGCCGCGTCACGCCTCAGCTGCGCCTGGAAGACGCGGCCCCCGCATCGGCATAACCGCGGCCCTGGTCGTGCTGTCCGAATGGACCATGTGAAAAGGCGCGATTTCCTCCCCCGGCGCCCTCACGGCCTGGCGATTGACACCACCCACCCGTCGGCGCGAAGGACCGCGAAAACGATCCTTTTAGAATTCTCGGGACCGGGTGGAAAAACCGCTTGCGCCCGGCGCGAAAGTGCTTAGAACGCCCTGACCACAGTGGCCCGTTCGTCTATCGGTTAGGACGCCAGGTTTTCAACCTGGAAAGAGGGGTTCGATTCCCCTACGGGCTGCCACGTCATCCCCCACAGATCCCCGAACACGGGCATGCCAAAACCGCCCCGCGTCGCGCTTGCGGCCCTGTTGCAAAAAAAAGGCAATTGGCGTAAAAACCCCCTTGCGCCGCCCCGCTGCAATCAATAAAACCCGCTTCACCGACCAAGTGGCCCGTTCGTCTATCGGTTAGGACGCCAGGTTTTCAACCTGGAAAGAGGGGTTCGATTCCCCTACGGGCTGCCACTTCTCCTGATCATCATAAAACCTGCCTGACCCTGACAAGGGACTGAAATAACTCGCAAACTTCAGACCAGCCACCGCGTTTCACAATCGGCCCCCAGCGGCTGGTGCCCTGAGTTCACGTGCGCCGCTCAGCTGTCGGAAGGCATCGCCGCAACCACGATCATTTCGACGGTATAGTCGGGTGTGGCCAGCTTGGCCTCGCCACAGGCGCGGGTCGGCGCGTGGCCTTCGGACACCCAGCCGTCCCAGACCGCATTCATCTCCGCAAAATCCGCCATGTCCGCCAGCCAGATGGTCGCCTGCAACAGACGGCTTTTATCGGACCCGACCTCGGCCAGCAGAGTATCTATTTTCTCAAGGCAATCAGCCGTTTGCTGGGCAACCGAGGCACCGGGCGTTCCAACCTGACCGGCCAGATAGATCGTGTCGCCATGCACGACGATCTGGCTCATGCGTTGGCCGGTGTGATGGCGCTGGATGGAGGTCATATGTCAGTCCCTTTCTGGGTGGAGCCATAAAAAGGCCTGAGGCGAAGATGACAGCAATCCCGGCCCAGGCAAGGTCATTCGTCGCCCTGGCCCACAGCAAATAGACCCAATGTCAGGACCAGAACGGTCGCCAGGACGTTAGGGGCCTGCTTAAGGGTTGGCCCCGGAGCGTCCATCAACGCCTGACCTGGCGCCAAAGCGTCATCAGCCGCATCATCCAAACCGTCAAGCACGGGGTTGGCCGATCCGCTCAGCCACCACAGCATTCCTGGCCCAGCCGTTTCAACGCGGCGCTGAACCCGGCCAGTGACAGCGTGACCGTGAAGGGTTGGTCATTGGTATTGGCCATGGTCAGAACCGCCTCATTGCCACGCGCCAGACTGGCCAGTTCGGCGTCGCTCAGCACTTTGGGGGCAATGCAGCCGCCCGGAAGGCAGGTGCGAAAGGCAATCGGCACCGGGTCGCTGCCGTCGATGGACATGGCGACCCCTTGCGACAGCAACAGACCGAATGGCGCGATCACCGTCAGGCCGGTATCATCGCGGGTCTTGCGCACGATGGCCGACAGCACCCGCTGGCCGGTATCGCTTTGGGTCAGCTCCTGGGCCATTTCGCAGGCCTGGTGTTGGCTGCCGTCCTGCACCGTCACCATGGCACAGCGCACCACCCAGTCCTGGAACGTCACCGTCAGGGAATTGGGCGCGGCCCCTGTGTCTTGCGCCCGCGCGGGGCCGGTTGCCAGAACAGATGTGGCCAGAACAAGCGCGGCCATCAGTGGTTTGAAAAAGCGGGTCATCGCGTATCCCTTCATGCGCCAGGTGTTTCAGGAGCGGCAACGGGCCGTGGTGCCTCGGCCGGGATCATGCCCTGATAGGTCACAAGTTTCGCCGCCTCATCCGAGGTCGGCGGCACCGCAATCGGGCAGACCGCGCCGGGGATAACACCCACGTCATACAATTCGCCAACCGCGCCATCGATGCGGAACCAGTCAACGCAGCTGCCCTTGGCAAGGTCGATCACTTGCACCCCACACCAGGCCTCGCTGTCGGCATCCTTCAGCTTCTGATCCAGCGCCAGGCCCTCGAACCGCTGATAGCGCGGCTTGGACAGGCCGACAAAGGCCAGGTTGCCGTGGAACGACAGCCCGCGCAGGAAACCGGGGCAGAAAACGCGCGGCTCGAACGTGCCATTTGCCACCACGCCCAGCTCGCCGGTGCCGGAATTCAGCAACCACAGCGCGCCGTTATGAATGCGCGGGCTGTGCGGCATCGACAGACCTTCGCAGATGATGTCGCCGGATTGCACATCCATAACAATGCCACCATCATTGCGCCGATCACGCCAGCCATCAATGGTGTCCGAGCGCGACACGGCGGTCACGTATTTCGGTTTGCCATCCTGCATCGCCAGCCCGTTCAGGTGACAGCGGTCTTCGTCCACTAGGGCGGAAATGAATGGTGGCCGCCAGATCGGCTCGAACGAATATTTCTCGCTGGGCACGGCCAAACAGTTGAAACGCGTGTTCACGAACACCGCGCGGCCCTGATCGTCGATGCCGATGTCATGGGCGTCCAGCGCGCCGGTCACATAGGTGATGCGCGGCACAAACGCCGTGTCAAAGGTGCCGTTTACCGCCTGTCCGGGGTCCAGCACGTTTTGAAACCGCATGATCTGATAGCCGGCCGTCATGGTTAGCCCGCCAGCATCGTCCAGGCACAGGCCCATCGGTTTGGGCATGATCGCCTGATGCACATTCACGCCACCCTGGGCATTGCGCCCAATCATATACAGAATGCCAGATTGATACGAAGTCACCGCGACCGAGATATTCAACTGTGCCAAGCGCGCCGAGAACCCAGCCGACACAGAATAGCTCACCTGATCCTGCGGTGCCTGTTGCGCGGCTTGGGGGGGCAGGTTGGACGCGTCTTGTGTCATGCTGAAATTGCCTTCCGTCTCGGTCTTGAAGCCCTGGCCGCGCCACTGTGCCCAATGACCGCTGGCTTGACCAGACCGAATGGCCGGCTGCGGCAACAAACCTTCCTGCCGCTACCAGCTTTTGGAAAATCCCGCCGACAGGGACAGGCCGAAATCGCCGCCCTGACCGCCCCCGGCAAGACGTTGACGATAGCGTCCGGTGGCAAAGAACGCCCCGCCCTGGCCCGTCTCCAGATTGCCACCCAGCCCCAGTTCAACCCAGGTGCTGGGGCCGCGTGCCTCCAGGGCGGTGGCGTCGACCATAACGTGGTTGGGACCAGAAAAATCGTGTAACAGATTGCCGATCAGCTGAACATTTCCAACCTGTTCCCCCGCCGCCGTGGGCAGATCGAAGGCGACCCCGGCCCGGCCCTGAAGACGTTCGTTGACCCCCAGAACGACGTGATTTCCCCGGGTGTCCGTCGCCCCGCCGCCCGACACTTTCATCCAGGTCAGGCTGGCCTGCGGGCTCAGCCCCGCGTTGAAGGGCAGATCGAACCGGTGCCCGACCTCGACGCCAAAGGACAGCGACGAACTGTCATGCCCGTCCAGCAACTTGCCCGTCACCGTGGTTGACACATCGCTTTCCTGCCAGCCCATCTGCGCCTGGAAATCCAGCCAACTGCCGCCCGTCCCCTCCCAGGTTGCCGACAGGCCGATGGCGTGGCCAATCGCGTCGATTTGTGCTGTGCCCGTATCCGATTGCACCGTGCCCGAGACCAGATCGTGGCGGGCGTTGGCCCCCAAAATCCATTGCCCACCAGCGCCGGGCTGGGTGCGCAGGTCAAGCCCGGCCTGAAGCCCGACGGCCCGACGCCGGGTGACATCCGCGCCCGATAACGTCTGAAGACTGCTGTTCTGGAGGTCGCCGACAAAGCGCAGCCAGGTCGACCGCATGCCATCATCAGATGCCCAGATCCGCGCCGCCTGTCGGTCGGCAAGTGTCGGCAAGGCGGTAAAGCCCAGCAGCACCGACGGCGTGGCCTCAAAAGACGAGGCGATGATCGACAGCTCTTCGCCCAGCACCCACTGACCGTCATGCAGGCTCAGATCGTAACTGAACGCGCCGCGAAAGATCGGCCCGCCCGCCAGTTCAAAATCGCCCTCGCCGGTCACGCCAGACACGTCCACAAGGACAAGGTCGTGGCCTGTTGCCTCTCCCGTGCTCAGGTCGGCAATGGCCAGGGTCGTCACGCCGCTGACATCGCCCGCGATCTCCAATCGGTCCGCCGTGTCGGACGCGAAATCGGCGTCCAGAAACAGCGTGCCCGTGCTGGTGAAATCACCGCCCAGACGGATCACATCCCCCGCGTCACCGTTTTGCAGGCTCATCTGCCCATCCAGCGTCACATCCCCGGTGATCGTCACCGCGCCATGGCCAAGATCCAACAGCGCACTGTCGGCCACATGCAACGCCCCCACCTCAAACAGCCCCGCGCCAACGCCCAGCGTGGCATTTGCGGCTAGATTGATCCGCTCCCACCCCGTCAGCGCTTCGGCCATCAGGCCCAGGCTGGTGTCGGCCAGGGTCAGTTCATCCCAGCCATCCAGAGGGTCCGTGGCATCGCCGCCGCCGTCCATCAGCGTCACGTCACTCAGGTCCGCGCCGGTGATGTCAACCCGGTCATTGCCCGCGCCCAGCAGCACCGCGCCACGGATCGCCGCACCCGTTCCGGCGGTAACAACACTGTGCCCCGCATCGTTATAAAGCGCGATATCACCGTTCAAAGTTGCGCCATCCGACAACGTGACCCGGCTGGTCGTCGTGTCATCCCCCAACAGGGCCAGCGCCGTTGTCCCCGTGACTTGCGTGGCCAAGGTGACATCAACCTGGGCGGCACCCGCCCCGCGCGTGGCAATGCCATGGCTTGCGCCCTGAACCGGGCCTGACAGGACCGTCACGCGCAGATCGGCACCCGACAGGCTTTCGGCCAGGATGCCCGCGCCACTGGTCGCCGTGACGCCGGCATTGACCGTCAGCTGTGCCAGACCCTGCCCCTGATGGGACAGCGCAATGCCGTGCTGGCCGCCGCGGACTGTCGCATTGGTGGTGATCGTCATCTCTTCTGCCCCGGTGCCGCTGGTGGCAATCAGCCCAGCGCCGGTGTCCCCTGACAGCGCACCAGAGGTGCTGATCTGCGTGGTTCCCAGCGCGCTGTAGGTTGAAATGCCGGCCCCCTGCGCCGTGACCGCGCCCGTTTCCAGCCGCAAGTCACCCGTCCCCAGGGTCGTCACAACAATGCCGTCACCAGATGTCGCGCTGACCGGGCCCAAGGCCGTGACCTCGGTTGCGCCCCAACCCTGGGCGTTGACCAGAATGCCGCTGCCTCCGGACACGGCCTGATCGGTGGAAACCGTGACACCGCCTTCGCGGGTCGCCAGGTTCGTCACCGCAATCGCCACCCCGGTGCCAGACAGGTCGCCAACCGGCCCCGTGGTGGCCAGGCGCACGTCACCCTGGGCCGCGTTCAGCACATGGATCGCCCCCGCGCCGCCCGCGACCGAGGCCAGGTTCAGCTCGACCCCCATCTGCGTTACCGTCTGCACCGCAAGCCCCGTGCTGGCCGCGACATGGCCCAAAGCCGTCACGCGGCTGGCCCCGATGCCGTCATGTTGCAGCGAAATGCCCTGCGTGCCGCCCTGAACGCTGACCACAGACAGGTCGGCCATGCCCGTGGTGGCCCCGGCCAGAACCCGCACCCCGGTGCCAGTACCTGCCGCGATATGATCTGTGGCCGTCAGCGTGGTCACGCCGTTGCCCTGGTTTTCCAGCCATGCGCCCGCAAGCTGACCGGTGATACCGGACGCTGTCACCACAACGTCGCGACCGCTCTGGCCGCTCAGCGCGGCAAGGCCGATGCCATCGCGCCCCGTGACCTGCCCATCGGTGGTAATCTGCATATCCCCGGTGGCGTTTTCCGCCCACAGGCCATGGGTTGTGCCATAGGCCTCGCTGCCAACCGCCTGGGTCAGAACAAGCCCGTGCTGACCGTCAGCCTGCACCCCAATGCCGCCCGGCCCGGTGGCGCGAATGTCAGCCCCAAGGGTCAGCCCCAGCGCCCCATTTGCGCGCGCATCAATCCCGCGCGCACCGCCCGTAACCGCGCCCTGGGTGGTCAAGGTGGTCGCCCCACCCCCTAGATTGCGCAGGGCGATACCCGTTGTGCCACCGCTAACGGCGGCGGTCGTGACAGCCAGATCGCCCCCTCCGCTGACGTCCGCCCACAGGCCGACGCCGCCTTGGCTGATCACCGTCCCGGTGGCGCTCAGGGTCAGGGCGCCCTGCCCCGCGTGACGCAGGTAAAGCCCGCCCGCCGCGCCCGCGACATCCGTGACAGTGACCGTCATGTTGGTTGCGCTGGCCGCACTGGACGCTGTAACGCCCCAGCCCGCCGCCGAGCTGATCGCCTGCGTCGCCGTAAGGTCAGTTGTGCCGCCGCCGGTCTGGGTCAAGCTGACCCCGTCCTGCTGCGCCGTGACGCCCGACAGGTGCGCGACCAGATCGCTGCCCGCCGCCGCGTTGGACAAGGCCAGTCCACGGCCAGATGCGGCGTTGATCAGGCCCGAAGCGTCAATCCGCGCCGCGCCAGTCCCCGCGTGGGTGATCGTGACCGCATCGCCCGCCTGGCTGGACACCGCGCCCAGATGCACCAAGGCGCCTGATGTCGCGCTGCCGGTTATCAGGTCCAGCCCAGCGCCGGTGCCCCCGGTGATCGGCCCCAAAACGGTCACGCCCGTGGTGCCGGTGCCAAAGTTGCGCAACATCAGCCCGGCCTGACCGCCGCTGACCGCCCCCGTGGCCAGGTTCATGTCCCCCGCCGTGGCGCCGTTCTGCGCCCAGACGCCATGGCCCGTGTCGCCGACAATCGTGGCACCTGCGCCGGTGACGGTCATCGACCCGCCGTGGTTTTCGACCGCCAGCCCATGCACCGCACCCTGAATGGTCCGCCCCGCACCCAGGTCGATCTGCATGGATCCGGTCACGTCATTGGCGCTGTTATAGGCCAGGATCGCGCTGCCGCTGGTGCCTGTCACATCGCCATGCAGGTCCAACACCAGCCCGGCCTGGCCGTGGTGTGACACCGAAATGCCGTCCGTGCCGCCACTGACAGACCCCGTCGTGGTCAGTTGTGTGCGCCCGCTGCCCTGGTTCACCAGGCTGATCCCCTGCCCCGCCCCGGTTACCTGCGCGCTGGACAGCACAAGATCCAAGGTCCCCGCCTGGTTTTCCAACCGCACCCCGTCACCTGCAAGACCAGAGACCGGCCCTAGGCTGGTGACCGTCAAACTGCCGCTGGTCTGGTTGATCACGTCAATCCCGTCGCCGCCCTGCCCGGTCACGGCCTGGGTGGTCAAGGTGATATCACCGCCGCCCGCGCCCGTCTTACGCAGGGTGATGCCATCACCCGCCTGACCCAGAACCGCGCCGCCAAGGCCAATCACCAGGGGGCCGCTGCCGCCATGGCTGACATGCAGGCCGACCGTTCCCCCGGTCAGGCCCGCCCCCGCGCCCGTGCTGATGTCCAGTGCGCCCGAATTCGATCCGGTGGTCACCTGCATCGCCGTGCCACCCAGACCACTGGCCGCCGTGTTCACCTGAACCGCCGTCGCCCCGTTGCCCTGGTTGTTCACCACCAACCCGCTGTTGCCACCATGGGCCTGGTCCAGAACCAGCGTCAGTTCCCCCCCCAGAGCGGCGCTGTTGTAGACCTCGAGCCCATGCGCGCCCGCGCCGGTGCCGCGAAACACGCCGCTGCCCTGCACATGCAATGCCCCCGCGCCATTGTGCACAGACGCGCCGCCAAATTGGCCCGCGACGCCCCCCGCCCCGACCACAAGCGTGGTCGAGCTGCCCGCCACGGCGCCGGTGGTGGCAAAGAGGCCAAAGCCGCCAAGGCTGTCCACCGCACCCGAAATCGTCATCGACAAAGCGCCCGCGCTGGTGTGATCGACCCGGATTGCATCGCCCCCAGATGCACCGCTGACCTGCGCTCCGCCGCGCAGATCCAGCGTGGTCGCGCCAGTGCCCTGGTTGCGCAGCCAGACCGCGTGGCCGCCGCTGGTCTGCACCAGGGCGTGGCTTGTCAGGCTCAGCCCCGCGCCGGTCTGATTGTTCAAATCGACCCCGGCGCCCGTGCCCCCCGACACCCCTGTATACGTTGTGACCAGAAGCGGGCCAGATCCGCCCTGAGTCAGGTGCAGCCCATTGGTTCCGCCCGTGATCGCGCCCGTGCCGGTCAGCGTCAGGGTGCCACCCGTGTTCACCGCCCGCACGCCATCGCCGCTGGTGCCCTGGGTTGCCCCGCCCAGCGCAATCGCCAGATCACCACCCCGGTTGTCGATATCCAACCCGTCTTGCGCCCCCACGGTCGCCGTCCCGGTGGTCACGTCGATATCGCCGGTCCCGCCGCCATACAGCGTGATCGCCGCGCCTGTGCGCCCTTCAACCCGTCCTGTGGCCGTGACGACCAAAGCCCCTGAACCCAGACTGCGCGCAACAATGCCGTTGTCACCAATCAGCGTGCCCGCACCGGTGGTCACCCGCAACGCACCGCTGCCCATCTGGGTGGCGCTGACAGCGGCACCCTGTCCGCTGACCGCCCCCAACGCAAAGACCTCGGCATCGCCCAGCCCACCGGCCTGCACGGTCAGGCGAATGCCATGACCCGTCGTGCCCGTGACCTGATCCTGGCTGGTGATCCGGGTGCTGCCGGACCCGGCTTGCACAACATGCACCCCATCCGTGCCGCCCGACACCGCCTGTGTCGTCACGGTGATGTCGCCAAAGCCCGTGCTGGCGTAAAGACCGCTGTCGCTGCCCCCGACAATGGCACCCTCCGCGTTGACGGTCACTGCGCCCGCCATCGCCAAGGCCGAAATCCCGCGCAAGGCGCCGGTGATCTGCGCGCCCGGGGTCGAGCTGATCTGCACGCCGCCTGTCAGGCTGTTGACCGAGAGACCATGCCCCGTCTGGCCGCTGACCGCGCCGGTCACGGTCACACCCGTGGGCCCTTGTCCCTGACTGTCGATCATCACACCATGGTCGCGCCCGATGACACCGCCCGCACCGATGGTCACGTCAATCCCACCCAAAGCGGCCGGGGTGGTGCGCAGATCAATGCCATGACCACCCAGGCCTTGCACCTCCCCCACCCCAGTCGAGACCGACACGGCGCCATAGCCGCTCTGATCCACCACGATGCCCGCGCCGGACGGCGCAGTGACCGCGCCGCTGGTGTCCAGTGTGATGTCACCACCATAGCCACGCAGCCGGATCGCCTCGGCCCCGCCTGCTCCGCTGTTGGTCGGCCCCGACAGGGTGGCCGTGATTTGACCGCTGACCGGGGTCACAAGGTTGCCCATCTGGATGTCGATGCCACGCAGGCTGCCATAGACTGATACAGGGCCGCTCAGGCTGACACCGCCCCCAGCCGCGTTGGACAGCTGAATGCCGACCCCGCCCGGCAGGCCCGGACCACCGCCCTGGATCGTGCCCGCCACCTGCACGGTGATCGGTGCCCCGTAACTGGTCGTAGTGGCCATCAACCCCAGTTCAGCGGCGCTGAGCGTTACCAGGTTGTTCAGGTCGAGATCGGCACCGGTTCGCCCATAGAGCGCAAATGCCCCGATCCCGATCGTATCTGTCGTGGTCAGGCCAAATCCGGGCTGGGCTGTCACCGTCACCGGGCTGGCCACAGAGGCCCCCAGAAACTGACCCGCATCGCCTGGCGCGGGCGGGCCGGTGCAGACCCAGCTGTTGATGCCATCCCAGGCACATGTTCCGGCCTGCGCTGACGTTCCAAGGCTGGTCGCCACGCTGACTGCCAAGCCAAAGACCGCCCCGAGGCTGGGCGCACAGCTGGCGGCACGGCCCGCCACCTTGGTCATGCGTCCGCCCCGCAAGGTCAGATGCACCAACAGGCGGCGCGGTCCGGCCAAATCGGCAAGGGTCTTTGCCCCTGTACCGCCAAGCCTGCCAGCCATAGCTTCCCCTTTCCCCCGTCGGCTGGGCAACCAGCCGGATGAGGTGACATCGCGCGATGGGCTGATGCGGCGGGACCGCTGCACTCCCCCCGCCCAAACCGCGCGTGTCTCACTCATTCTCCTAGTTAAGGCTTATCACACCACGCCATGCAAACAAGGCGCTCTGT
>DFBF01000150.1:16219-22061 GCA_002367285.1 Rhodobacteraceae bacterium UBA3087
GTTCAGGGCATACGTGTTTCTTGGCGCAGACCGGTGTTGACCCGGACGGAACAGGCCAGAAACGTCCGGCGCAGGTGAACCGCTCAGCCCTGCACCGCGCGTTCTTCGGACAAGATGACGTGGGTGTGGCCCGCCGCGTGGCCTTCGCCGCCCGCCATATCGGGCGTGTAGAAGGTTGCACAAGCCCGGCCACGATCCTTGGACGTATACAGGGCCACGTCGGCGTCGTTCAGCATCTGGTCGGCACCAGGGTCGTCATATTGGGTCGATGACACCAGGCCAATGCTGGCAGAGATACGACATTCTGTGTCCCGATAGGGCACCGGTTCTTCCAATCTGGAAATCATCCGGTGCGAGATGGGCATCACCCCTTTCGGATCGACAAGCCCCGGGAAAAGAAGCACGAATTCGTCCCCCCCGACCCGGGCGACCGTATCGTCATCGCGGGTCTCCTCGATCAGGATCTGTGCCACGCGTTGCAAAACCAGATCCCCCGCCGCATGACCCAACGTGTCATTCACCGCCTTGAAAAAATCCAGATCCAGATGCATCAACGTAAAGGGTGCACGGCGACTGATGTAGCGATGCAGCACAAGATCCAGCGCCCGACGGTTGTTCAACCCGGTCAGGGTGTCCGAACTGGCTTCGGCCTGGGCCTCGGTCTTTTCACCATGCAGCTTTTCGGACAGCTTCACGCTGGCTTCCATCGCCGCGGATTGCGCTTCGACCAGATACAGCATTTCGACGGTCAGGTCCGTGGGGGCAAAATCAGACCCCGCAAGGCCGTATCGCTGCACCGCTTCGATCACTGAAATCCCGAAGCTGAGATTGACCAGCACCAGTTTCTGGCCCGGCATGCAGGCCGCGGTGCCGATCATCTGCATTTTGTGCCCATCGCGCAGCCGCAGATAGACCTTGTCGTTGCCATGGGCGCAGACATCTTCGATTGAATCGACGACACTGGGCCGTCGCAATTCGAAAACCCGAAAGAACGACCGCCCCGTCTGGTCCGTGCCGCCCAGGATCTTGCAGAGCGTTGAGCCGATGTGGCAAATGACCCCTTGTGAATCCACCAGAACATGCATCGGCATCATCTGATCCAAAGCATCATGGTCGATCGAAACCCCCGTGATCATGTTCATTCGGCTGCCCCCATTGCCAATTCGAAATCCCGCGCTTTCTGAAATTCGATGTCCAGCAGCCGGATTGAAATCGTTTCTTCCTGTTGCGTGCCGCCCAGATGCTCCAACAAGGCAAGCGCCCCATAGTCATCTGCCAGCGCCCTGAGCGCGCCCAGCAACACGTGGCCAAATCCGGCCTGATCGGATCGGATCGACAGGGCAAAATCCCCGCCACCAAATTCCGTCAATTCAAGCTCAGGCAAGTCCAGATGCGCCACCGCAAGACGCGCACGCCCCGGCAGGTCATCCAAGGAATGCAGGAAATCTTCGTAATCCACCCCGCCAAAGCGCAACAGGCGGCGCACGCGTTCGGAACTGGGATCCGTTACCAGAAACGTGCCAAAATCTTCCAGCAGAATTTCGCGAGGTTTTTCCAGCCGGGCCGCAGTAAGGTCGATGACCTGATGTGTCAAACTGTCGGCATAGCTGAACATGGGTTCGAAACTGTCAAACCCACAGTCCAATTCCTCCATCACCGCAGACCACAGCTCTTGGCCATAGGTCCGGCGAATGAAATTCTCCAGCGACCTGCTGATCAGACCGTGCATAACGCTCACCCTCCACTAATACTGTGAAAAAGGTAGCGGCGAGGTGTTAAAAAACCGTTCTCGATTATCCGAAGGGATAGATGGCCCTAATCCACGTCGCCCCAGACACCCTGGCCGCGCCCAACCAACCCTGCTCTGAGGGCCAGAAGACCACCCGCCTTGCATCGCCGTCGATCAGGGACGCGCGCGCTCAGAAATCGGTCGGCGCGCCTCCTTCGGCTTTGCGGCGGGCCACGAATTCGGCCAGTTCTTCGCGGATTGCCGGGTCCATCGGCGGCGCTTCGAAGTCGTTCATGATGTCCTTGAACACCTGATGCGCGCGCGCGGCGGTCCAGGTCGCGCCGTTCAGCTCCCAGGCCTCATAGTTGCTCCAGTCCGACAGGAACGGTTGATAGAACGCGGTGGTGTACCGGTCCTGGGTGTGTTGTGTGCCAAAGAAGTGGCCCTCATTGCCCACCTCGCGGATCGCGTCCAGCGCAATATCATCGTCGGTGGTGGCCCAGGTGGCGGGCTCCATATAACGCTGAAACTGCTGCAGCATTTCGCAATCTATAATGAACTTTTCCGGGCTGGCGATCAGGCCACCTTCGAGCCAGCCTGCGGCGTGATAGACCATGTTGGTACCCGACTGCACCGCCGCCCACAGGCTGTTGGACGTCTCCCAAGTCGCTTGAGCATCCGGCACATTGGCCGCGCAAACCCCGGACGCGCGCAACGGCAGGCCATAGAACCGCGCCATCTGGCCGGTCATTTGCGTCGATCGGATGTATTCGGGTGTGCCAAAGGCGGGCGCGCCGGTTTTCATGTCGACATTCGATGTGAACGTGCCAATCGCACAGGCCACGCCCGGGTTCACGTATTGCGCCAGCGCGATGGCGCACAGCCCTTCGGCCAGCGATTGCGCCACGGCGCCCGCCATGGTCACCGGCGCCATGGCCCCGGCCAATGTGAACGGCGTCACCACCAAGGCCTGACCACGCCGCGCCAGCCGCAACCAGCCATCCATCATCGGATAGTCATGCTTTAGCGGGCTGGTTGAATTGATGTTGGTATACATCTTGGGGCTGGCATCGAATTCTTCATGTGTGTGGCCGCCCGCGATGCGCACCATCTCCATCACGTCTTCGACCCGTTCCTTGCCCAGCGAATAGGCATGCGCGACCTTGTCGGTCAGGGTCAGCTTGTCAAACAACACATCCAGATGGCGCGTGCTGGCATGCAGGTCGACGGGTTCCACCGGATAGCCGCCGACAAAGTGGATACAGTTGAAATACTGTGACAGTTTCAAAAGGTTGGCGCATTGTTCGCGATTGCCGGGCACCTTCTTGCCGATCTCCATATCCCAGTAATTGGGCGGGCTGGACACGTTGCCAAACAGAATATGCCCGCCGCCAATGGTGATCTTGCGATCGGGATTGCGCGGTGTGATGTCGAACTGGCTGGGCGCTTTGGCGACCATCTCCATCACCCAATCGCGCCCCATGCGCACGTTGTCGCCATCAATGATGCACCCGGCCTCGCGCAGGATGCTCAGCGCCTCGGGGTTCAGGAATTCGATGCCGATCTCTTCCAGAATACGCATTGCGCCGTTGTGGATCGCCTGTACGCCCTCTTCGTCCAACGGTTCGGTCGGCCTGTCGGGGTTGACCGGCAATCGCCACGGCATCTGCTGAATGGCTCCGGTCGGGCGGGCATGTCCGGCACGGCCACCGCTGCGGCGGCGTTTGGGTTGGTCTGCACACATGGGTTGCGCTCCTGTTCGTTTCCCACAGGATTGCCGCCTTCGCCCACACCACCAACAGCGTTAGCGACGGATCGTGTCGCTTTTGGCGCGCAGCACTCCATCACCCGCGCTGTCACGGTGGTTTCTGCTTGCGCAAGACCGCGGTCTGCCTGCGGGCTGGCACGCTTAGAGGCGAATGAGCAGCGCGGCCATGCCAACGGCGGATCGCGCGTGGCGGCCCACATCAGGTCCGAACAGCGCAAGGATCAGGTCGAAACACCCGTTAATCACCGCCGTCTGTCGGGCAAATCCGGGCGCCTGTTCGGTGCTGACAGCATCACCCACCTGCACATAACGCGCCACAGCCCGACACATAGGCCCGGTCGCCGCGAATATTGACCTCAGGAAAGGGCAAGACCACGCCGGGCGGGGGGGTAAGGGCGGTAGCAGGTCAGACCCATCGCCGCCAGTTTGCGTTCAATCGTGGCCATTTCAGCCCTGCAACCAGGTGGGCAGATGACCGATATCGGGCAGAACGATGTCCGCATGGGGGGCCAGCTCGGCCGTATCGGCCATGCCGGTCAACACTCCAACCACCTGCATTCCCGCCGCGCGCCCCGCGTGCAGGTCGTGCAGGCTGTCGCCCACCATGACCACGCGGGCGGGATCAAGCCCCTGCGCCTTGGCAAAGCCCAAACACTGACCCGGTGCGGGTTTGGCGCCATAACCGCTGTCATAGCCCGCAATGAAATCGAACCGGCCCGTCACCCCGGCCTCGCGAAGATGCGCCAATGCGGGCGCTTCGGCGTCATTGGTGGCAACGCCCAGCGTCAGCCCCATGGCCCGTAACCCGTCCAAAAACGGCTGCAAGGGCACGGCCTCGGTCTGGGGGGCATTGGCGGCCTCTTCGTTCAACAGCACCTCGAGCGCGACGGGATCCATGTCGAAATGGCTCTGAAAGGCGGCAACCACCTGCGCCGGTGTGCCGGCAATCACAACCGATCCGGGGTCAAACACCTGCGCCTGATAGTCATAGCCGATCACCGCCCCAATCGCCGTGGCCCGGACAACGTCGCCCTCGCACAACCGATCCAGCACGGAACGCGCCCAGATCTCCCAGGTGGCACCGAACTGGAACAGGGTCCCGTCCTTGTCAAAAAGAATACCGTCAGCGCGCATGAAACCCTCCCCGTCTGCACCGCCAACGCTTAGGCCCGTGGGCATGCAAGCACCAGACGGAATATGATTGACAGAGACAACCACTTTGATTGACACTGTCAATCATGACGGATCGCGCGCCCTACCGACTTCACGATGCCATCGGCTATCAACTGACCATCACCGCCCGGATGCAGGAACGCCGGTTCGAGACGGCATTGAAAACGCTGAACCTGACCCGCATCACCTGGTGCGTGCTGCTGGCGGCGGGCGACGAAGGCCTGCGCCACCCCTCGGACATTGCGGATTTCATCGGCATTGATCGCACCGCCACCTCACGCGCGCTGCGCCTGATGGAAGACGCAGGGCTGATCGCGCGCGGCGGTGGTGAAAACGACCGGCGCACCACGCGCGTGACGCTGACCGACCAGGGGCGCGCCAAGCTGGATCAAGCCGTGCCCATGGCCCAGGCCAGCCGCGCCAAAACTGAAGACCAACTGACATCTCAGGAACTGGCCGAGCTGGAGCGCCTTCTGACGAAACTGCGCGCGGGTGACGATGCGCCGCTGAAAAGGCTGTGACATGACCAAACTGCTGTCTTACAAGAACCGTCCGCCCCACCTGGGCCCCTATCCGCTGGACCGTCTGGCCCGTGTGGACACGGTGCAGGGGCTGGACCGCCTCGCCCCTATGCCCGGCCTGTCGTTCCGGCGCGCCGACGATCCCCTGTCCATCGTCAACGCGATGCGAGACTATCAGGCGATGCTGGATGCCACCCGCGAGGGTCTGGTGAAACGCGAACGTGGCGTGATCCCATCCGACCCCATGACACGCGCCAACCATCTGAAATCTTTCGGCTATTACTGCGATGCGGCGATGGTTGGCATCTGCGAAATCCCGACCTCTGCCTGGTTGGAGGATCCGCTGAAGAACCCTGACGTCGACCGCCTGGGTCAAAAGATCGAAACCATGCAGGTGAAAACCTATGCTGCGGGTGTTGATGTCATCATGGCAGGGCTGCGTGACTCCTTGCGCAAACCGCCCGAGGGTTGCCGCCACCACACCCACGCGCTGGTGTTTTTGTACGACTATCCGCGCGACCCTGAGGGGGCCGAAGCTGGCACCGACTGGATCAGCGACGCCCAGGCCCATCGCGCCTGTCTGCGCGGCATGGAGACCTCGGTCACGCTGGCCAACTATATCCGGTCGCTGGGCTGGGACGCGCGGGCCCA
>DFBF01000150.1:22088-22431 GCA_002367285.1 Rhodobacteraceae bacterium UBA3087
ACGGTGACGCCGCCGTGAACCCGTTTCACGGGCGTCGTTTCGGCCTGTCGGTGGTCACCACGACACTTGAGATGACCCCGGACAAGCCGCTGGCAGATAACGCAAAACCGCCCGCAACCTGGCGCAATGGCCTGGGCCGCCACGCCCGCAACGCGCGCAATGTCGACCCCTTCGCCAATCGCGCCTTCAAGGATGGCAGCCACCCGTTTGAGAAGCTGAAACGCGTTGACGATCCGACCACCTATATCGACCGCGCCAATGTCGCCCGCGTGCCCAAACGCGCCAATATGTTCGCGCGATCCCTGTTCGGCGATCTGGGACGACAGGCGCAGGAGGGATCGAA
>DFBF01000150.1:22557-24137 GCA_002367285.1 Rhodobacteraceae bacterium UBA3087
TTGGGCTGCGATGCGGTGGGTCTGTCGGAATGCCCCGACTGGGCCTATTATTCGCACGACGCGGTCGGTGATCCCATTGACCCCTATCACAAAAACGCCATTTCCATCATTATCGACCAGGGTCACGAAACGATGGATGGTGCCTCCGGGGATGACTGGATCGGCTGTGCCCAATCGATGCGCGCCTATCTGCGGTTTTCGCTGCTGGGTGGCGTGATCGCGCAACATCTGCGCAACCTGGGCCATACGGCGCGCGTGCATTCGGTGATGGATGACGAGGTGTTGCAGCCGCCCCTTTTGTTGCTGGCGGGTCTGGGCGAGGTCTCGCGCATTGGCGAGGTCATCCTGAACCCCTACCTTGGCCCACGCCTGAAATCGGGCGTCATCACCACCAATATGGAAATGGACCATGACAAGCCGATTGATTTCGGCCTGCAACGGTTCTGCGAGGCCTGCAACAAATGTGCGCGTGAATGCCCCTCCGGTGCAATTACCGCCGGGCCGAAACTGATGTTCAATGGCTATGAGATCTGGAAATCCGACAGCCAGAAATGCACCACCTATCGGGTCAGCCAGAAAAACGGTGCCATGTGCGGGCGCTGTATGAAGACCTGTCCCTGGAACCTAGAAGGCCTCTTTGCCGAAAGCCCGTTCCGCGCCGCCGCCATGGCCGTGCCGGGTCTGGCCGGTCCCTTGGCGAGGTTGGACGACATGCTGGGAAATGGCGAAATCAACCCGGTGAAAACCTGGTGGTGGGATCTGGAAATGGTCAACGAAGGGCCCTATGCGCCCTCGCAGCACCCGGTAAACAAGCGGAGGCTGTCCAAGGATATTAACCTTCGTTACCAAGATCAGACCCTCGCAGTTTACCCCGCGCCGCTGGCCCCGCCGCCGTATAACTGGCCCTATCCGGCCGACCGCGAGGCCGGTATTCAGGCCTATCACAACATGATCCCGGCGCAGGAACACCAGCGTCGCCGCGCCGATGGGCAGCCGCCCGAACACATCTATACCGCCGATCAGACCACGGCACCGGTTCTGAAAGTCACGCTCTCCAAGGTCGAGGTGATGACGCCCGACGTGACGAAATACGAATTCGCCCTGCCCGATGGCGGCGACCTGCCCCCCATCACCGCTGGCGCCCATATTGACGTGGTCGTGGCGCCGGAATTCTTTCGCCAGTATTCGCTGTCAGGCGACCCGGCGGATCGGTCGAAATACCAGATCGCCGTGCTGCGCGAAGACGAGGGGCGCGGTGGATCGAAACTCATGCATCGCATTTTTGAACCGGGGCGCCGCGTCTTTATCTCGCACCCGATCAATCACTTTCCGCTGGCGGAAGATGCATCTTTCACCATGCTGATGGGCGGCGGCATTGGCGTCACACCGATGATCGCCATGGCCCACCGGCTGCACGCCATCGGCGCAGATTTCGCGCTGCACTATTCCGTGTCAAAACGGGCAAACGCCGGGTTCCTGGATGATCTGAAATCCGTGGCCTGGGCCGACAAGGTACACTATCACGTCTCGGACGAAGCCACCCGCGCGGACCTATCTAAGATATTGAAATACAAGGGCGG
>DFBF01000247.1 GCA_002367285.1 Rhodobacteraceae bacterium UBA3087
ATCGTTCTTTGGTACAATACGGACAAGTGTGTTGGCTTGGTCTGGTGTGAAGATCAGGGGCCCTTGGCCTATATCGGTCCCGACATTGCCATGCCGCAGGACGGTGCCAATCTGGATGGTGCCAATCTGGGCTGTGGCGATCAGATCAGCTTTGTTTATGAGGTTCGCGAAAACGTGCGCTATGTCATCGCGATTGAAAAGGTGCAGCAAGGGCGCACCATGGCGGATCCACAGTCGATTCTGTCGGCTTATCATGACAAGACCGAAGCGCGCCAATTGCGTGTCGTGGCCTGAGGTCCGGCGCTCAGACATCTGACATTTCAGCCAAAAGGCGCGACAGATCCTGCGGGCTGTCCAGCTGCAACTGACGGCGCAGGCCAGCACGCGCGCGCGCGGCGCGTGACATGACGGTGCCTATCGGCACATCCAACTGCTGCGCCATATCCCGATACGAGGCCCCGGCGGCCAGCCTGTGCAACAGCTGCGCCTGGGCCGGGGGCAGGCGCTCCATGGCGCGGATCACATCGCGCAGGGTGGCGCGCGACTGTGCCGGATCGGTGGGGGTGACCAGCCGCTCGGCGTCCAATTCCTGATGATCGCGCGGCAGCCGCGCCCGTTCACGCCTGAGAACCGTCATCAGATAGGGGCGCAGATCGGCGATTTCACCGCCCTGGGCGATGCGGGTCCAGACCTTCAACAGGGCCTCCTGGGCCAGATCTTCGGCGCGGGCCTGGTCGGGGGCCAGGATACGGGCCAGGCGCATCAGGTCGGGGATCAACTGTTCCAGGGCGTCTTTGGGGTGGGTCATGGCGCGTCCTCCTGCACCCTTCTGTGCCGCAGTGCGCGCCGCTGGCAAAGGCGGCGTTTCCTGCCGACCCGTGCGCGGGGGGCTTTTTCGGCGTTGCCTTGCGCAAACGGCGCCCCCCGGTCGGCGACACCTCGCGTGATCGCGGTTTTGCGCAATTTGGCGTGGATCAGGGGGGAATAAACCGGGCTCTACGCGCTCTTGTTAAGGGAAGGCGCAACAACGCCCTTCCTAACCTGACCAAGGAGACTGATATGAAAACGATCACCATGACCATTGCCGCCCTGACCCTTGTGGCCACCTCGGTGCTTGCCCAGAGCGAGCCGATGGACACGGACGCCAATGGCACGTTTTCGCTGGAGGAGCTGATGGCGGCCTATCCTGAGCTGAGCCAGGACACCTTCGAGGCCATGGATACCAATGCCGATGGGGCCGTGGATGCGGGCGAATTGATCGTCGCGCAGGAAGGCGGGCTGGTCAAAGCCGCCGAATAACCGAAACCGGTATCAAACGCGCCCCCCGTTTCGGCAGGGGGCGCATTCGGGTTACATCTTGCCGCGTGACAGGGCCGCAACGCCGGTGCGCGCCACTTCTTCCAGGCCCAGCGGTCGCATCAGTTCGGCAAAAGCATCTATCTTTTCCGGCGCGCCGGTGATTTCGAAGATGAAGCTGCCCAGCGTGCTGTCGACCACATTGGCGCGGAAGATATCGGCCAGACGCAGGGCCTCGACCCGCTTTTCGCCGTCGCCAACAACCTTGAACATCGCCAGCTCGCGTTCAACTGACCGCCCGTCAACAGTCAGGTCATGAACCTCGTGCACCGGCACAATCCGACCCAGCTGGGCCTTGATCTGTTCAATCACCGCAGGCGTGCCGGTGGTGACGATGGTGATGCGCGACCGGTGGCCCAGATGGTCGATTTCGGCGACCGTCAGGCTGTCGATGTTATAACCGCGCCCGGCAAACAGGCCGATCACACGGGCCAGAACACCGGCCTCGTTGTCAACGATACAGGCGATCGTGTGGGTTTCGATCAGGTCAGCATTTGGGTTGCGAAGATCATAGGCCGACTTGCGCGAAGAGCCTTCTTTGATACGTAGTGCAGACATTTGAGAGCCCTCCTTAAACCAGTTTCTTGCCCGCGGCGCCAATGGCGTTCTGGGTATCGACATCGGGTCCCATCAGCATTTTGTTATGCGGCTCGCCCGACGGGATCATCGGGAAGCAGTTGGCGTGTTTTTCAATCAGCACGTCCAGGATGAAGGGACCATCATAGTCCATCATCTCCTGAATGGCGTCGTCCAGGTCCGCCGGATCGGTCACAACACGGCCCTTGCAGCCGAACGCTTCGGCCAGTTTCACGAAATCGGGCAGGCTTTCGGACCAGCTGTGCGAATAGCGCTCGCCGTGCAGCAGCTCTTGCCACTGGCGCACCATGCCCAGACGTTCATTGTTCAGGATGAACTGTTTCACCGGCAGGCGGAACTGAACCGCCGTGCCCATTTCTTGCATGTTCATCAGCCAACTGGCGTCGCCCGCGACGTTCACGACCAGGGCGTCAGGGTGCGCCATCTGCACACCGACGGATGCCGGCAGGCCATAGCCCATCGTGCCCAGACCGCCCGAGGTCATCCAGTGACCGGGGTCTTCAAAGTGCAGGAATTGCGCCGCCCACATCTGGTGCTGGCCGACTTCGGTGGTGATATAGCGGTCCTGGTCCTTGGTCAGCGCCTCGAGCCGTTCCAACGCATATTGCGGCTGAATGACCTTGTCGTCGCCAGTGTAGGCCAGACAATCCTTGGCCTTCCAGCCGTCGATTTCCACCCACCAGGCGGACAGCGCGGCTTTTTCGGTCTTGCGCCCGCGGGCTTTCCAGATCCGCAGCAGGTCCTCCAGAACATGGCCCACATCGCCGATGATCGGCAGATCCACCTGCACGACCTTGTTGACCGAACTGGGGTCGATGTCGATATGCACCTTTTTCGAGCCGGGGCTGAAGGCGTCCAGACGGCCAGTGATGCGGTCATCAAACCGCGCCCCAACGCAGATCATCAGGTCGCAATCATGCATGGCCATGTTGGCCTCGTACAACCCGTGCATGCCCAGCATGCCGATCCATTTGTCGCCCGACGCCGGATAGGCGCCCAGACCCATCAGGGTGGATGTGATCGGAAACCCTGTGGCCTCGACCAGTTCGCGCAACAGCTGGCTGGCGGCAGGGCCTGAATTGATCACGCCGCCGCCGGTGTAAAACACAGGTTTCTTCGCCGTTTCCATCATCTCGGCCAGGTCGGTGATCGCCTCCGCGTCGCCTTTGACCCGCGGCGTATAATGCGCGGTCGCGGCCTTGGCGGACGGGGT
>DFBF01000022.1 GCA_002367285.1 Rhodobacteraceae bacterium UBA3087
AAACGCGCGTTCCCCGACATCAAGATTGAACTGACGGTCGGCAACCAGCAACAGATCATCGCGGCGCTGGAGGCCCGACAGGTGCAACTGGCGGTGATGGGGCGACCACCACGCGCACCGGCGAATACATCCGTCCTGCTGGGCCCGCACCCACATGTGATTATCGCCGCACCGGATCATCCGCTGGCGGGCGGGTCGGTGGATCCCGCGGCCCTGTTGAAGGAAACCATTATCGGGCGCGAAGACGGGTCCGGCACCCGCATTCTGATGTCCCGTTTCCTGGATCGGATTGGCGAAGGCACGCCCTATGACTGCATTTCGATGAGCTCGAATGAAACGATCAAACAGGCGGTGATTGCCGGGTTGGGGGTCGCGCTGATTTCACAGCATACTGTGGTCGAAGAGCTGCACGCGGGCCGTCTGGTGGCGCTGGATATGCCGGGTCTGCCGATTAAACGGTCCTGGTATCTGCTGCATCGGTCCGATGATGAATTGAGTGCTGCGGCCAAGCGGGTCAAGGCGCATGTGGCAGAGCTGGACGGGGCGTTTCTGCCCCGGCTTTAATCAGAGACGCTGCCGCCCGTGCCCTTGGGCACGGGCCACGCCCAACGGGCGGAACCCCGTCAGGGGTGACGGCAGGCGGGAGCGCCACCGGGTGGAAGCTGCGCGTGCCACGTGCGTTTGCGGGCAAACGCCTTGCCTCCGGCGGGGATATTTTCGGCAAGAGGAAAAGGGCGTCGTCAGGAACGCGGGACGGTGTCATTGGAGCCGGGCGTGAGGCGCGGGCGCAGCAGCGCCATGGGGTGGGCGCGCAGGGTCAGGCGGGTGGCGACATAGTCTTCGACCACCTGTTCGCCCAGACTCATCTTGGGCAAGGTCACGGGGGCTTCATGGATGCCCTCGCCGTCCATGTCTCCGGCGAACAGCGGCAGGGGCTTGTCCGCTGTCAGCGCCTTGGCGGCCCAAAGCGCATCGCGCCGTTTGAGGCCCAGGGACGCGAAGGCGTCGGCCTCGGCCAGTTTCACGATCAGTTTTGGCGGCGTGCCCGCCCGGCGCCAGATGTCTTCGACGGTGAGGTATCCGTTGCCGCGCGCCGCGGTGATCCAGCCTGTTTCTTCTTCGCCAAAGCCTTTGATCTGACGAAAGCCCAGGCGCAGAGCCAGGCCGCCCTTGCCATCGGGCTCCAGCACGTTGTCCCAAAAGCTGGCGTTGACGCAGATCGGGCGCACATCGACGCCGTGTTCGCGCGCGTCGCGCACGATCTGGGCCGGGGCATAAAACCCCATTGGTTGGGCGTTCAGCAGCGCACAGGCAAAGACCCCCGGATGGTGGCATTTAATCCAGGACGAGGCATAGACCAACAGCGCGAAAGACGCCGCGTGGCTTTCGGGAAAGCCATAGCTGCCGAAGCCTTCGATCTGCGAAAAGCAACATTCGGCGAAGTCCTGATCATAGCCGTTCGCCAGCATACCGTTCACGAACCGGGTGTGGAATTCGCTGACGGTGCCATGTTTCTTGAAGGTTGCCAGCGCGCGGCGCAGGCGGTCTGCTTCCTCAGCTGAAAACCCCGCGCCGATGATGGCGATCTGCATCGCTTGTTCCTGAAACAGCGGCACACCCAGGGTTTTTCCCAGCACGTCACCCAATGCGTCCGAGGGCAGGGTTACGGGTTCTTCGCCATTGCGACGCCGGATGAACGGATGCACCATGTCGCCCTGGATTGGCCCCGGGCGGATGATCGCCACCTGGATGACCAGATCATAAAAGCTGCGCGGTTTCATGCGCGGCAGGAAATTCATTTGCGCCCGGCTTTCGACCTGAAACACGCCCAAACTGTCGGCCTTGCACAGCATATCGTACACGCGGGGGTCTTCGGCGGGCAGGGACGCCAGCGTATAGTCCAGTTGCAGGTGCTGATCCATCAGGGTGAAGGCCTTGCGGATGCAGGTCAGCATGCCCAGCGCCAGCACATCGACCTTGAGAATACCCAGCGCGTCGATGTCGTCCTTGTCCCAACAGATGACCGTGCGATCCTCCATCGTGGCGTTTTCGACGGGCACCAGTTCGTCCAGCCGCCCTTCGGTGATGATGAAGCCGCCAACGTGCTGGGACAGGTGGCGCGGAAAGCCTTGGATTTCGTCGCAGATGTCCATGACCTGCGCCAGGCGTTTGTCGCGTGGGTCCAGGCCGATTTCGCGCAGCCGGTCGTCGCGCAAACCGCCGCCGCCCCAGCCCCAGACCTGGGAGGACATGGCCGAAATCGTGTCTTCGGACAGGCCCATGGCATGGCCGACCTCGCGGATCGCGCGTTTGCCGCGGTAGTGGATCACCGTGGCGCAGAGCCCCGCGCGGTGGCGACCATAGCGGTCATAGATATGCTGGATCACCTCTTCGCGCCGTTCATGTTCGAAATCGACGTCGATGTCGGGCGGCTCGTCGCGCGCCTCGCTCACAAAGCGTTCAAACACCATGGTGCCGATTTCCGGGCTGACGCTGGTCACGCCCAGCGCATAACAGACGACAGAATTGGCCGCCGAGCCGCGCCCCTGACACAGGATGCCACGGTCGCGCGCAAAGGCAACGATATCGCGCACGGTCAGGAAATAGGGCTCGTATTTCAGCTTGGCGATCAGGGCCAGTTCATGGGTCATCATGCCCGCGACCCGGTCGGGCACGCCGTCGGGGTATCGGTCATCCAAACCCGCGCGGGCCAGGCGGGTCAGGCGGTCGGTCGGGCTTTC
>DFBF01000108.1:0-3380 GCA_002367285.1 Rhodobacteraceae bacterium UBA3087
TGGTCGACCAAGCCCCCGGGCACCGGTTGATTGGCATCCAGAATGGCGGTGCGAAAAGCAGTTTGCGTGACGCTCATGCCAGCACCGGTGTCAGATGGCTGGCGGCGCGGGCGGCCTCGGCCTGCAAGATCGGGAAATCGGGCACGTCATTGTCCCATTCGATCAGCGACGGGCGCGCGCCACCTTGCACAATGGCATAGTCAAACAGCGCCCAGACCGGATCAACGATCTCGGCCCCATGGCTGTCGATCAGAAGGGCACGCCCCTGGTCATCCTCGTCTTCGTCATGTCCGCCCAGGTGGATTTCGTAAACCAGATCAAGCGGATAGGCGTCGATATAGGCGTGGGGTTCGAACGACAAATTGGTGGCGGATACAAAGACGTTGTTCACATCCAGCAACAGACCACAGCCGGTGCGCCGGGCAATTTCCCGCAGGAAATCGGGTTCGGACCAGGTGCTTTCGGCGAAGGCCAGGTATGATGACGGGTTTTCCAGCAGCATTTGCCGTCCGACGACCTCTTGCACCTGGTCGATATGGTCAGCCACACGGTCCAGCGTCGCGTCGGTATAGGGCAGGGGCAGCAGGTCGTTCAGGAAGGCGCGGTCGTGAGTCGACCAAGCCAGATGTTCGGAAAAGTTGGCCGGTTGCAGCCAGTTACACAGGTGTTTCAGGCGTGCCAGATGGTCGGCGTCCAGCGGGCCTTCGCCGCCGATCGACAGGCCGACACCATGTACGGACATGGCAAAATGTTCGGCCAGGTGACGCAATTGCGCCAGCGGACGGCCCCCGGCCCCCATGTAGTTTTCGGCATGAATTTCAAGCCACTTGACCGCGCCGGGATCTGCCATCAGATCGGCAAAATGCTGCGGTTTATAGCCAATTCCTGCGGCATTGGGCAGGGCATCAAAACGGGTTGTATCAAGCATGGGGAACTCCGAATTTGATGCGCCCCCGGCCTGAGACCGGAGGCGCGGGATGGCTTAGCCAGCCATGTCGCGGTCCAGCGCTTCGAGAGACCCCATGCGGGCCGAACCATCGGCCATTGCCGGCAGTTCCATCGAGGTGCAGGTGCCCGCAGCAACCGCTTTCCAGGCGTTGCCCTGGTAGTCAACGGTCGAGGTGCCGGCGCAGGTGGTACCGGGGCCAGCGGCACAGTCGTTCTGGCCAGCCAGGGAGACGCCATAGCACTTTTCGGTGTCAGCAGCCGATGCGGGAACAGCGTGGGCAACAACAGCGGCAGCAACGGCACCGGCAACAGCGAAGGTTTTTACGTGGTTGGTCATTTGGACATCCTCTTTTTCACATCAGAAAATTGGTATCGCTTGTTTGCGATGACAAAGAGGTAGTCCGCCACACCGCTCACGTGCCAATCACAGGGCTGTGTGGCACGGCTCTGTTATGGAGTTGAAACATACGATTTTGTGAGTTGCATATGAAAAGGGCGCCGCAGGGCGCCCTTTTGTGTTTTCTTTCAGTCTGTTGTCATTTCATGTCTGGCGGCGTTGCTTCGTCACGAAGCTGCGGCACGACTTCGGACAGCGGCAAAACCTTCGAATGTTTCTCGCCAAGGCGGCGCATTGAAACAGTTCGGTCTTCGACTTCGGTCTTGCCGATGGCCAGAATGACCGGAACTTTGCCCAGAGAATGCTCGCGGACCTTATAATTGATCTTCTCGTTGCGCACGTCGGCTTCGGCACGCACACCGGCGGCGCGCAGTTCCGCCACGACCTCTTGCACGAAATCATCCGCATCCGACACGATCGAGGCGACAACAACCTGGCGCGGCGCGATCCAGAACGGCAGTTTGCCCGCGTGGCTTTCGATCAGAATGCCGATAAAGCGTTCAAACGACCCCAAGGTCGCGCGGTGCAGCATCACAGGGCGGTGTTTCGCGCCGTCTTCACCGATGTAATTGGCGTCCAGCCGTTCGGGCAGAACGAAATCGACCTGGTGCGTGCCGCATTGCCAGTCGCGCCCGATCGCGTCGGTCAGCACGAACTCCAGTTTCGGGCCGTAAAACGCACCTTCGCCTGGGTTCAGTTCGAACTCATAGCCCGCCGCCTTGGTGGCATTCATCAAGGCGGCTTCGGATTTGTCCCAAACCTCGTCCGAGCCCGCGCGGTTTTCGGGGCGATCCGAGAATTTCACGCGGAAGTCTTCGAACCCCAGGTCCTTATAGATCGCGGCCAGAAATTCGATATAGCGCACGGTTTCGGCTTCGATCTGTTCTTCGGTGCAGAAGATATGCCCGTCGTCCTGGGTAAATCCGCGCACGCGCATGATGCCGTGCAGCGCGCCAGACGGCTCATACCGGTTGCAGCTGCCGAATTCAGCCATGCGCAGCGGCAGGTCGCGATAGGACTTCAGGCCCTGATTGAAGATCTGCACGTGACACGGGCAGTTCATCGGCTTCAACGCGTTCATCGACTTTTCGCGCGCGTGTTCCTCGTCCACTTCGACGATGAACATGTGTTCCTGGTACTTCTCCCAGTGGCCCGAGGCCTCCCACAGTTTGCGGTCGACGACCTGGGGCGTGTTCACCTCGACATAGCCGCCCTTGGTCTGCTGGCGACGCATGTAGTCCTGCAAGGTCGTATAGATGGTCCAGCCGTTGGGGTGCCAGAAGATCTGGCCGGGGGCCTCTTCCTGCATGTGAAACAGGTTCATCTCACGGCCCAGCTTGCGGTGGTCGCGCTTGGCGGCCTCTTCCAACATGTTCAGGTGCTTGCGCAGCCCGTCCTTGTTCTGGAACGCGACGCCATAGATGCGTTGCAACATGGCGCGGTCGCTGTCACCCCGCCAGTATGCGCCAGCCACGCTCATCAGCTTGAACGCGTCGGCGGGCACTTGGCCCGTGTGTTGCAAGTGCGGGCCACGGCACAGATCCTGCCAATGGCCATGCCAATACATGCGCAGCGGTTCGTTGCCCGGAATGGCTTCGATCAGCTCGACCTTGTAAGGCTCGTTGTTGGCTTCATAGAACTCGACCGCGCGCTGCCGCTCCCAGATTTCCGTGGTGACGGGATCGCGGCGGTTGATGATTTCCTTCATCTTCGCCTCAATGGCGCCCAGGTCTTCGGGGGTGAACGGCTCTTCGCGATCGAAATCGTAATAGAAGCCGTGCTGGATCACCGGGCCGATGGTGACTTTGACGTCCGGCCAGATCTCTTGCACGGCGCGCGCCATGATATGGGCGCAGTCATGACGGATCAGCTCCAAAGCCTGATCTTCGTCTTTCATGGTGTGAATGGCAATGGCGGCGTCTTCGGTGATGGGCCATTGCATGTCCCAATGCTGACCGTTCACGGTCGCCGAAATGGCCTTTTTGGCCAGCGAGTTCGAGATATCGGCAGCGACCTGCGCAGGCGTCACGCCAGC
>DFBF01000108.1:3509-8002 GCA_002367285.1 Rhodobacteraceae bacterium UBA3087
CACATTCCCGCTTTCGGGGGATTGCGGCGAAATGGTCACCGGGTAAGCTGGCCCCAACTGATGGAGAGACACATGACCGCAAGTTATCTGGATACCGCACAGGGGCGGCGCATTGCCTATCACAAGACGGACGGGCAGGGGCCGACGGTATTGTTCCTGTCTGGCCTGAAATCCGACATGGAAGGCACCAAGGCTATCGCGCTCGAGGCCTGGGCAAAGGCGCAGGGCCGGGCATTTGTGCGGTTCGACTATTCGGGCCATGGGCTCAGCTCAGGTGAATTCACCGATGGTTGCATCGGGGATTGGCACGAAGATACGCTGGCGCTGGTCGACAGGGTGATCGAAGGGCCGATCGTCGCCGTGGGCAGTTCGATGGGTGGCTGGCAGTCGCTGTTGCTGGCGCGCGAACGCCCTGACCGCATGGCGGGGTTGGTGACCATCGCGGCGGCACCCGATTTCACCGAAGACGGGTACTGGGCGGGATTTTCCGACGCCCAACGCGCCACGTTAGAGCGCGAGGGTTACGTGAACATTCCTTCGGAATATGACGAGGATTATATCATCACCAAGCGGCTGATCGAAGACGGGCGCGACCGGTTGGTGTTGCGCACGCCGCTGGTGTTGGATTTCCCCGTGCGCCTGTTGCAGGGCACCGAGGACACGGCGGTCCCGACCTCGCAGGCGGTAAAGCTGCTGGAGCACGCCCAGGGGCCGGACATGCGCCTGACGCTTGTGAAAAACGCCGATCACCGCTTTTCCGATGACGCCTGTCTGCGGTTGATCGAAAAGAGCCTGCTCAAAGTGCTGGAACGCATCTGATGCGTCTGTTTGGCAAGGCCTTGGGCCGGTTTCTGATCCTTCTGGTCGCGCTGGGGGCGGCGTTTTTCGCCTTTGTGCCAGGTGAGCCGGTCGCGCTGTCGGTCCCATTGCCAATCCGGCTGGGCGACGATTTGGAGACATGGCTGGCAACCCGCGAAGGGGTGTTTGACGACATCGTGCCGGGCGTTGAAAAACGCATTGTCTGGGCCGCAGCCACAGGCGCGAAAACGCCGCTGTCCATTGTCTATGTGCACGGGTTTTCAGCCACCTCTGAAGAAATCCGCCCGGTGCCGGATCTGGTGGCGGCAGAAATGGGTGCAAACCTGTTTTACACCCGTTTGGCCGGGCATGGGCGCACGGCCGACGCCTTGGCGGGCCCTAATGTCAACGACTGGATGATCGACATGGCCGAGGCCCTGGAGGTCGGTCGCGCCTTGGGCGACAACGTCGTCATCCTGGGGACGTCGACCGGTGCAACCCTGGCCACATTGGCGCTGTTGGATGGTGAAATGTCGGCGCGTGTGGCGGGGATCGCGATGATCTCCCCGAATTTCCGCATCAAGAACCGGGCCTCCTTGTTGCTGACCTGGCCCAAGGCGCGCGACTGGCTGCATCTGTTGGTTGGCGACACGCGCAGTTTTGTAACCCAAAGCGCCGAGCAGGCGCAGTTCTGGACCGAAAGCTATCCGTCTGTCGCCCTGTTGCCGATGGCGGCCATGGTGAAAACAGCGCGCGGGGCGGATTACAGCGGTCTGACCACACCTGCGTTGATCCTGTATTCCCCCGAAGATCAGGTGATCGACGGGGCCGCGGTCGAAGATCTTGCGGCGCACTGGGGCGGGCCGGTGGCGATTGACCCTGTTACGCCTCAGGCGGGCATGGATCCGTTCAACCACGTGATCGCGGGCGATATCATAAGCCCGGGCCGCACCACGCCGACCGCTGAGCGGATCATCGCGTGGATGCGCGGCCTGTGACGGGACTTCGGACTTGCGCGGGCGCGCCAAGCCGGGCAGGTTGCCCGCAAACCAAACAATGAGGCAGCCATGAGCGAACCGCTGGTCCTGATCCCCGGCATGATGTGTGATGCGCGCCTTTTCGCGCCCCAGATCAATGACTTGTCCCGTGAAATGACGGTCCAGGTCGCCCATATCGCGCAAGCCGGAACCATCCGCGAAATGGCCAGCGAGGTTCTGGCCGCAGCCCCCGACCGGTTTGCGCTGGCTGGGTTGTCGATGGGCGGGATCGTCGCCATGGAAGTGCTGCGCCGCGCGCCAGAACGGGTGACGCGCATTGCGCTGATGTCCACCACACCGCTGGCGGAAACGCCCGAACAGGCGGCCTGGCGCGAGCCGCAGATCGTCAAGGCCAATGCGGGTCGTCTGGACGAAGCCATTGCCGCCGCGCTTCCGGCTGACAATTTCGCACCAGGGCCCGAACGCAACCGCATCCTGCAACTGGTGATCGACATGGCCTATGATTTCGGCCCCGGCGTATTCATTCGTCAATCGCGTGCGCTGCAACGGCGCCCTGATGCGCAAAAGGTACTGCGTCAGATGAAGGTGCCTGCGTTGATCCTGTGCGGCGCCCATGACCGGATGACGCCCGTGAAGCGGCACGAATTCATGGCCGAACTGGCCCCCTATGCCGCGCTTGAGGTGATCGAAGAGGCCGGCCATCTGCCCACGCTGGAAACCCCCGCGCGGGTGACGGATGCGCTGCGCCGATGGATGGCGCAGCCCTTGATGCTTCGGTAACTTGCGGGCTGGGGCGGTCAGACCGCCTTCAGCTTGACCTTGCGTTTCTTGGCTGTCTGCTGCGCATGGCGCCCGGCGTTTGCGTCGATGAAGTCCAACACCAGCGGGCGAATGTTGCGCCGCCAGGATTTGCCCGCGAAGATGCCATAATGGCCCGCGCCGGGTTCCAGATGGTTGGCTTTCTTGTCATCCGACAGGCCTGTGCACAGGTCCAACGCCGCGACGCATTGGCCAGGCGCCGAGATGTCGTCGTTTGACCCTTCGACCGTTTTTACGGCCACATCGGTGATCTTGCCGATATCGACCTTGTGCCCATCCACGACAAAGTCGTTGTTCGCGATTTCGAGGTTCTTGAAGATGCGTTCGACGGTCGACAGATAGAATTCCGCCGTCATGTCCATCACAGCCAGATATTCGTCATAGAATTTGTTGTGCTTGTCGTGATCCGAGGTTTCACCCTTGGCGGCCCGCAGCATTTGGTCGGTAAAGGCCTTGCTGTGGTTTTCCGCGTTCATCGACATGAACCCGGCCAGTTGCAACAGGCCCGGATAGACCATGCGGCCAGTGCCGTCATATTTGAAGCCAACCCGCTGGATCGCGGCCTCTTCCAACTGGCCCATGGTGACACGGGCGCCGAAATCGGTGACGTCCGTTGCGGCGGCGTCCGGGTTGATCGGCCCACCGATCAGAGTCAGGGTCTGGGGCTGCGCCTCAGGATCGATTTCCGCCAGATAGGCGGTGGCGGCCAGGGTCAGCGGCGCGGGCTGACAGACGGCGATGACGTTGATGTCAGGGCCCAGATGGCGCATGAATTCAACCAGATACAGGGTGTAATCCTCGACGTCGAATTTGCCTTTGCTGACCGGAATATCGCGCGCGTTGTGCCAATCGGTGATGTAGACATCACAGTCCGGCAGCAGGCTTTTGACGGTCGACCGCAGCAGGGTCGCATAGTGGCCCGACATGGGCGCAACCAGCAGCACGCGACGTTCCATCGGTTCGCGGTCATTGACGTGGAAATGGATCAGATCACCAAACGGGCGTTCGACCAGTTTGTGGACCGTGACAACATGGTCGCGCCCGTCAACGCCGGGGATGCTGTCGATGGCCCAATCGGGCTTGCAGGTCATGCGGTGGAACGACCGTTCGGTCACCTCACCCCAGGCTGCCATCATCTGAAACATCGGGCCAGGGAACAACGCGGTCGCAGGGTAAGACCCCATGGCGGACGCGGTCGCGCCCAACCATTGATTCGTGTTGCGAATGGTCTCCATCAGGTCGTAGGTGGCCATGTAACGCATTCAATTTACCCTTTGCTTTTTCGCCTGCGGCTCCGCTATGCCTTGTAAACAGGCACTCTCACACGATGCTGCACTTGCAGCAAGACTAGAGCGGAAAGCGGAATATGACAACTGATCAAAAAGACATGGGTCCGGACGGCGGCGCAAACACGGACAAGTTGCAGGCCAACTTGGCCCGGATCGAAGAACTGTCCTCCCGTCTGGTCGCTGCCATGTCGAACCGCAATCCGGTACGTCAAAGCCTTCAGGCGCCCAGCCAGGAATTGTACATGAAAGCGGCTGCGGCTTACATGTCCGAGATGCTGTCGAACCCGGGCAAGATGCTGGAGCATCAGATCTCTTATTGGGGCAAGACGTTGAAACATGCAGTCGAAGCACAGCACGCGCTGGTCGCCGCAGAAAAGGCGCCCGAAGATCCGACGCCCAAGGACCGCCGCTTTGCCAATCCGTTGTGGGAGAGCAACCCCTATTACAACTTCCTCAAGCAACAATATATGTTCCAATCCGAGGCCACGATGGGCGCCGTGAAGGACTTGGAGGGGCTTGAGGATCAGGACAAGAACCGGTTGGAGTATTTCAGCCAGCAGATCGTCGATCTGATGTCACCCGCCAATTT
>DFBF01000155.1 GCA_002367285.1 Rhodobacteraceae bacterium UBA3087
TGCGGACCTTGTCATCTATAACAGTCAGCAAAGCCGCAAAGATGCCGAACGGTATTTCACCGATTGGGGGCGGGTGCCCGACGGGGTCGTGGCCTTGTTGGGGGTCGATGTTCCCACGCCGACCACTGTGCCAATTCGCCTGAACGCTCCCTATTTTGTGACCCTTGGCACGATCGAGCCGCGCAAGAACCATGCGCTGTTGCTGACTGTTTGGCAGCTGCTGGCGGAGACAATGGATCAGGTCCCCGAACTGGTCATCATCGGTGCGCGCGGTTGGAACAACGAAGCGGTATTTGCCCAGCTGGATACGAAACCCGCACATATTCACGAGTTGAACGGCCTGGATGATGGCGAAACCGCGGCCCTGGTCCAGGGCGCGCGCGCGCTTTTGTTCCCCAGTTTTGCCGAAGGTTTTGGTCTGCCACCGGCCGAGGCATTGGCGCTGGGCACGGATGTGGTTGCGAATGCTCTGCCAGTTTATTGTGAAGCACTTGGAAACAATGCCATTTACGCGGATGTATTGGATATGTATTCTTGGGCGAAAATCATAAACAGTTTGGCATTCACACGCGAGGCAGAGCAAAAGGCACATACTCCCGTCACACTTCCCACCTGGGCCGATCATTTCAACCTTGTTTTAAAGGTAACGTGATAGCCGGAAAGGGGACCATACGGGTGTCGATTGCACAAAGGGAAACAATTGGGTGCTTGGAGGTCATATCGGCTGAGGCTGCAACGCAAGCGGTGGCGCATTCGTGCGTTCCGAAAGCGTCGCGAATTGGCAGAGATTGCGAACCGCACAGCAGCGATCAAGCCCAAGGATATCCTGGTCTTTTCCACGCTCAGAAATGAACGCATCCGCCTGCCGTTTTTCCTGAAATACTATCGCGATATGGGCGTGAACCATTTCGTGATTGTCGACAACAATTCCGATGACGGCAGCCGTGAATACCTGGCCGATCAGCCTGACGTGTCCCTATGGACTGCCGACGCCAGCTATAAGCGCGCGCGGTTCGGGGTGGATTGGCTGAACTGGCTGCAACTCAAATACGCGCATGGCCATTGGTGCCTGGTGGTCGATCCGGACGAATTCCTGGTCTATCCGTTCTGCGACACGCGCCCTTTGCGCGCCTTGACTGATTGGCTGGACGCCAGCAGCATCAAATCCTTTGGGGCAATGTTGTTGGACATGTACCCCAAGGGCCCGATGGACGCACAGCCCTATCGCGAAGGGCAGGACCCTTTTGAAATCGCCAGCTGGTTTGACAGCGGCAATTACATGGTCGAGAAGAATTCGAAGTTTGGCAACCTGTGGATACAGGGTGGCCCGCGCACTCGTGCGTTCTTTTATGACAACCCCGAACGTGCGCCAGCGCTGAACAAGGTCCCTCTGGTGAAATGGGACCGCAGCTATGCCTATGTCAGTTCGACCCACATGGTTCTGCCGCGGGGGCTGAACCTGGTTTATGATGAATGGGGCGGGGAAAAGGCCTCGGGTTGCCTGTTGCACGCCAAGTTCCTGGACACGTTCAGCGCCAAGGCCGCCGAGGAGCTGGAGCGCAGACAGCATTACGCCGGTAGCCATGAATACCGTGCCTATCACCAGCACCTGAAGGACGACCCGGATCTTTGGTGCAAGTGGAGCGAGAAATACATAAACTGGCGTCAGTTGGAAATCCTGGGGCTGATGTCCAAAGGGAACTGGGCATGACTGTCGGGATCGTCATGCTGGTCCACGAGGCATTCGACCGTGCCGAACAGGTCGCCCGCCATTGGGCCACACATGATTGCCCCGTGGTGATCCATGTGGACAAACGTGTAAAGCGGGGCGCCTATTCGAGTTTCGCGAGCAACCTGTCAGACCTGGACAACGTGAAATTCTGTGGCCGCCACAAATGTGAATGGGGCACCTGGTCCCTTGTTGCGGCCAGCCAAACCGCATCTGAAATGATGCTGAAAAGCTTTACCGAGGTGTGTCATGTTTTTCTGGCGTCGGGCAGCTGCCTTCCCCTGCGCCCGGTCGAAGAGATGGTGGAATACCTTGGCGACCGCCCGATGACGAACTTCATCGAAAGCGTCACCACCGAAGACGTGCCCTGGACGGTTGGCGGGCTGGATGCGGAACGCTTCACGCTGCGGTTCCCGTTTTCGTGGAAGCGCAATCGCCGCCTGTTTGACGCTTATGTTCGCACGCAGCGGCGCCTGAAATTCAAACGCAGGGTGCCACCCGGCATTGTGCCTCATCTGGGCAGCCAATGGTGGTGCCTGACCCGCCAAACGCTAAGCGCGATCTTGGAAGACCCAGAGCGCGAGGCCTATGATCGGTATTTCAAAAAGGTCTGGATTCCTGACGAGAGCTATTATCAGACCTTGGTTCGGCTCTATTCCACCAATATCGAAAGCCGCTCACTGACCCTGTCGAAATTCGACTTTCAGGGAAAGCCGCACATTTTCTATGACGACCACCTTCAACTTTTGCGCCGGTCGGACTGTTTCGTTGCGCGGAAAATCTGGCCCCACGCCAACAAGCTGTATGATGGTTTTCTATCAAATGCGGCCAAGCTGATGACAGGGGCCGAACCCAACCCCGGCAAGATCGACCGCATTTTTTCCAAGGCGGTTGAACGGCGCACCAAGGGACGGCCCGGCCTGTATATGCAAAGCCGGTTCCCGAACGAAGGTTGGGAAAACGGCCAGACCTGCGCGCAGTATTCGGTGTTCGAAGGATTCAGCGAGCTGTTTGAGGATTTCGATCAATGGCTGAACCGCATGGTTGGCGCCCGTGTGCACGGCCACCTTTTCGCGCCGGAACGGGTGAATTTCGCCAATGGCCAACCCGTGTTTTCCGGCGCGCTGACCGACAGCCCGGATGTCCGCGACTATAACCCACGCGCGTTTCTGACCAGCCTGATCTGGAATACACGCGGTGAACGACAGTGCTTTCAATTCGGTCCGCGCGACACGCAAGATCTGAACTGGTTCTTTGCCAAGGATCCCAACGCACAGATCAGCGTGATCTCGGGCGCTTGGGCGGTGCCTTTGTTTCATTCGAACAAGAACTTCTCGGATATTCGCCGTGAAGCCGCACGTCTGCAAAAGATAGAAGCCGTGCACCTGGAGGTTTTGCGCAGCTTTTACTCCAAGGCGCGGGTGCGGATCTGGACCATGGCCGAATTCGTCGATAACCCGATGGAGCCGCTGCAAACCATCATCGACGAAATCGGTGCGCGTAGCCCGAACCGCTTGGCCGAGGCACCCAAAATGGTCAGCCTGGATGGGTTCGGCCAATTCCTGCAAAACCTCAAAAACCAGGGCATGCAGCCGCATCTGATGGGCGATTTCCCAGCCGGTAGTGACCCCGTTAATAATCCGCGCAAGCCGCGCAAACCCTATCTGGTAAAGTGATCCATGGCCCGCAAATACGACTATTTCATCATCTTCGCGGAAATGCGCACGGGGTCAAATTTCCTTGAATCGAACCTGGATGAGTTTCCGGGGCTCAAGTGCTATGGCGAGGCGTTCAATCCCTATTTCATGGTCACACCCAAGATGAAGGAACTGTTCGGCGTCACGGTCAAGATGCGCGATGCTGATCCCATGTTGCTGGTGCGTCGGATGATCGAACACGCACCGGGCATGCCGGGGTTTCGGTTCTTTTCCGATCACGATCCGCGTGTTTTTGAGGCCGCGATGGATGATCCGCGTTGCGCCAAGGTGGTTCTGACCCGCAACCACGTGGAGGCCTATGTCAGCCGTAAGATCGCCTGGGAAACGGATCAGTGGCAGTTGAACGACGTAAAAGATGTGGTCAAGAAGAAGGCGCGTTTCGTGCCGGAGGAGTTCGAAAAGCTGTTTTACCGCTTCAAGGATTTCCAGCTAAAGGTGAAAGACCGGCTTCAGCGGACCGGCCAGACGGCGTTTTATATCGACTATGAAGAAAGCCAGGATCTGGGTGTTTTGAATGGGTTGGCCAAATTTCTGGGCGAGGATCACGAGATCACTGAATTTGCCGGCAAGTTCAAAAAACAGAACCCTGAGCCTTTGGTCGACAAGGTAAAGAACTATGATGTGCTGGTGGAAACCGTCGCCAAGGTGGATCTGTTTGACCTAGGGCGCGTACCGAACTTTGAACCGCAACGCACGCCTGCCGTGCCAACATATGTGACAGCAGGCGATGCGCCGGTGCTGTTTTTGCCGATCAAAGGTGGGCCAGTGGCGCGGGTGCGCGACTGGATGTCGGGGCTGGGCGAGGTGACGGATGGTTTCACGCAAAAAACATTGCGGCAGTGGAAGCGGCAGCACAAGGGGCATCGGAGCTTTACGGTTCTACGCCACCCTGTGGCGCGCCTGCATGCGGCGTTCTGCACCCATTTCCTGCAAGACAGCCCCGAAACATTCTGGGAAATCCGCCAGGCCTTGCGGGACAATTATGATGTGCCTCTGCCCGAAGGCATGCCAGGCGACGACTATGACCGGCGCGCACATCATGCGGCATTTCTGGGCTTTATCGACTTTGTGAAAAAGAACCAGACGGGGCAAAGTGGCATTCGGGTTGATGCGTCCTGGGCAACGCAATCTGCCGTTGTGCAGGGCTTTGGCCAGTTCATGCTTCCGGATCGTATTATTCGCGAGGATCGGTTGCTGGAGGGCTTGGCCAGCTTGGTCGACGAATTGGGGCTGGATATGCCGGCCTTGCCGGACGCAAGCGAAGATCAGCCTTTTGCATTGGGCAAGATCTATGACAAGGAAATCGAAGCGGCCGTGCGTGGAGTTTACCAACGCGATTATATGATGTTCGGCTTCAGACCCTGGGCCTGACACTGCTGCCGGAAGGTTGCCCCAAAACCCCACGTCTTGGCTTACCGAAGCGAAATCAGGCCGCCTTGGTGCTTTGCGCTTCGGTCAGAAGGGCATGCAGCGTCACCGGGTCCGAATTGGCCCGCAATTTCGCACAGATGGCCGAGTCGCGCATGGTGCGCGACACCAGAGCCAGCGCTTTCAGATGCTCCACGCCAGATCCTTCGGGTGCGAAGAGGGCAAAGACAAGATCCACGGGCTGACGGTCGACGGCGTCGAAATCGAACGGGCGTTCGATCCGAATGAATGCGCCGATTACCTCGGAGATACCGGAAATCCGCGCATGCGGCAGGGCAACCCCGTGCCCCACGCCTGTGGGCCCCAGGTTTTCACGTTCCTGCAAGGCGGTGAACGCCGTGCTGGCGCATACGCCGTCACTGGTCGACACAAGTTCCCCAAGGTCCTGAAACAGGCGTTTCTTGGAGGTCACGTTGCCGACGACCTTTACGGCCTCGGGCCGGAGAATGTCCGAAAGTTCCATCTATCCAACACTTTCATGCGGCCCGGGGCCTGTGGGCGCTTAGGCGCCCTTGGGGTCGATCCAGCCAATGTTTCCGTCTTCACGACGGTACACGACATTCACGCCCTCAGTTTTCTCATTGCGGAAAACCAGGACCGGTGCGTGCGCCAGCTCCATCTGCATGACCGCTTCGCCAACGGATAGCGACGGAATGCGCGTCTCCATTTCGGCGATGATCATCGGCGTGAGCGTGGCGTCGTCCGACTCCTCGTGGCCTTCCTCTGCGGCGAGGATATACGAGGAGCCGCCGAAAACTGCAACCGGATCGACGCGGTCTTTGTGATGGTCTTTCAACCGGCGCTTGTAACGGCGCAGTTGTTTTTCCATCTTTTCGGCGCA
>DFBF01000096.1:0-263 GCA_002367285.1 Rhodobacteraceae bacterium UBA3087
GGCACCGGAAGCGCGTCCCATTTCGCCGGGTCGATCTTGCGCAAAACGGCGTTCACCAGCCCCGACATGCGCACGGTTGCGCTGTTGGCCTTGGCGATTTCAACGCACGAGTTCACAACCCCATGGCTGGCCCCGCCCAGGCAGATTTCGACCACGCCCAGGCGCAGGATATTCAACACCCGTTCAGGCGGACGTTTTTGCAGATGCGGCCCCAACAGGCGGTCGGCGCGATCCATGCCGCGAAAGGTCGTGGTGACCAGCCG
>DFBF01000096.1:303-927 GCA_002367285.1 Rhodobacteraceae bacterium UBA3087
CGCTGGTGTTCAATCACGTCGCCCATCAGGTCCACCGCCACTTTGCGAGGTTTTGCCGCGTCCGATACCATCTGCCGTCCTTTGCCTTTTGCTGTGCCCCGCCCTATATCAAAGCCAACGCCGCCTCAAGGAACGCAATATGTCCGACGAAAATCTTGATCTGTCCGCCGATCTGCCCCCAGCCGCCATTCGCGCCCTGGCCGAGGCCAATGAGCGCCGTAAAAAGGCCGAGGCCGAAGGCAAGACCCTGCCCAAGGAATATGGCGGGCGTGATGGCCCTGAACCGGTGCGGTTTGGCGATTATGAACGCAAAGGCATCGCGGTCGATTTCTGAAAATCTGCCACATTCTGGCCATTTCCCCCATATAGGATTGATCCTTGGGGGCACCGGTGGTGAAGGCCAAGGTGACAGATGGACAACCAGACAGACATAGATCCCGATCTCGCAGCGATCCGCGATTTGATCGGGGAACAGGGCCAACGGCCTGTTGCGCAGACGCCGAAATCGGTGCGACAAAAACCCGTGACACAGGCCAAACCTGCGCGCGCATCTTCCCCGCTTGTGTTCAAAATAAAGACGCTGATCAAGTCCGCCTTTGCGGCGACTTCACAACATCTGCACAG
>DFBF01000096.1:1044-3593 GCA_002367285.1 Rhodobacteraceae bacterium UBA3087
TCAATCGGTCCCGACCGTGTGGCACAGATGATTGCGGCGTGGTTCACCCGCCTGAAAACCCGCGACCCAGACCGGGCCGAAGTTCTGCGCAGCCGTGCCGCCAAACTCAGCACGCTGCTGGGCGCGGTGGTGGATCGTTTGCCGGAACGCTGGACCCAAGGCCTGTATCTGCCCGATTTCGAAGAGCCATCCGAACAGCCGCCAGAAATGCATGACGACCCGTTTGACCGTCTGGTGCCGCAAAGCGAGCTGAGCTGAGCGACCTACAGCCCCAGAACATCCAACATGTCGTATTCGCCCGGCTTGCGCCCCTGGCCCCACAGCGCGGCCTTTACCGCGCCACGGGCAAACACGGTGCGATCGGTCGCAACATGGCGCAGAGTGATGCGTTCGCCATCGGCCGCGAACAACACGTCATGTTCGCCGACGATGTCGCCACCACGAATGGCGGAAAAGCCGATGTCGCCACGCTTGCGCGCCCCGGTGATGCCGTCGCGGCCCCGGTCGGACACATCCGCCAGCTTGACGCCCCGGCCCTCGGCGGCGGCTTCGCCCAGCATCAAGGCAGTGCCGGACGGCGCGTCGACCTTGTGGCGATGATGTGCCTCGATCACTTCGATGTCGAAATCCGCGTCCAGCGCGGCGGCGACCTTTTTCGTCAGCTGCGTCAACAGGTTCACACCCAGCGACATATTGCCCGCCCGCACGATGGTGGCGTGACGCGCGGCAACTTTGAGATACGCCAGATCGTCATCAGACAGCCCCGTCGTACCAATCACATGCACCGCGCGGGCCTGCGCGGCCAGTTCAGCCATGGCGATGGTTGCGGCGGGGGCTGTGAAATCGATCACCGCTTGCGCCTTGGACATGGCCTCCAGCGCGTCATCCGTCACGGTCACGCCCAGCGCGGCCCCGCCCATGCAGTCGCCCACATCGCGCCCAACCCAATCATGGCCTGGGCGTTCCAGAGCCGCGACCAGGTTGCAGGCCGGATTGTCCGCAATGGTCTTGATCAACATCTGCCCCATGCGGCCCGACGCCCCCATGACCACGATCCCCGGCAATTCGCCCATGACTGTCTCCTTTAACGTGTTGCTCTTCCCTACCTCGCGCAGCCACGCAACGCAAAGCCTGTTGCACCAAAGGCCCATCAGGCATACATGCCCCCCATGGCAAAGAACCGTTTCAATGAGAATGCAGGCCCGACGCAGCGACAACTGCGGGTGGGCGAACTGATCCGCCGCACCTTGTCCGAGGTGTTGATGCGGGGCGAAATCCATGATCCCGAGCTGAACCGCATGTCGATTACCGTCAGCGAAGCGCGTATCACCTCTGATATGCGCGTCGCGACGATCTTCGTGCTGCCGCTGGGGGGCAAAGGCAAGGCAGAGGCGATCAAAGCCCTTGCGCGCAATGCCTATGAGCTGCGTCGCATCCTGGGCAAGGTCGCCAAGCTGAAGCACACGCCAGAACTGCGGTTCCTGGCGGATGAGACGTTTGACCGGATGGATGAAACCCACCGGCTGTTGACCCAGGACGCAGTGAAACGCGACGTGGACAAGCCCGCGGATACGGCGGACGAGGGCGGCGACGAAAGCGACAACGCTTGATCCGCGCGGCGGTTAACCTCGCCGCGTTCCTGTTGCTGAGTGCGACTACGGCCCAAGCCGTCACATGCCAGAACATCACCTTCGAAGCCACATCCTTTACCGCCTGCGAAATACAGGCGGATGAGGATTTGCGCCTGTTTCTACGCGACGCGGGGGGCACCGTTCTTGGCGGCTTCAATGCGCTGGCGGGCAGTCTGGAAGATCAAACGCTCAGCTTTGCCACCAACGCAGGAATGTACCACAATGACCGCCGTCCGGTCGGCCTGTATATCGAAGATGGCCAGCAAATCGCCGCGCCCAGCGATGGCGGTGGATTTGGCAACTTTGGACTGCTGCCGAACGGAATTTTCTGCATCAATGACCGGTTTCGGGTCTGGGAGAGCGCGGCGTATGCGACCTCCAAACCCACCTGTGACCATGCAACCCAATCCGGCCCCATGCTGGTGATCGACGGCGCGCTGCACCCCAGGTTCCTGCCTGACAGCACCTCGCGCCGCATTCGCAACGGGGTGGGCAGCGCGCCCGACGGAAGCCACGCGGTGTTCGTGATCTCGAACAGCTCGGTCACCTTCCACCAGTTCGCGCGCGTGTTTCGTGACCACCTTGGCCTGCCCAACGCTTTGTTCCTGGATGGGTCGATTTCACGCCTCCATGCGCCGGACCTGAACCGGTCTGACAGTGGGTTTTCTTTGGGGCCGATGTTCGGAGTGGTTGAACAGGGTGGTTGACTGACCCGCGCGACCCAGCTAGGCCGCGCCCCTTGTAACAAGGTGGACGAACATGGCACGCAAACGCAAAGGGCGCGATATTCACGGCTGGCTGGTCGTGGACAAACCGGCAGGAATTTCCTCAAACGCCGTGGTGAACAAGGTGCGCTGGGCGATGGACGCGAAAAAGGCGGGCCATGCGGGCACGCTGGACCCCGAAGCAACCGGCGTT
>DFBF01000096.1:3603-6254 GCA_002367285.1 Rhodobacteraceae bacterium UBA3087
AAGACCGTGCCCTATATCACCGACGCGCTGAAAGCATACCGCTTCACCGTGCGCCTGGGCCAGGCCACCAACACCGATGACCGCGAAGGCGAAGTGACCGTAGAAAGCGATCTGCGCCCGTCGGATGACGACATCAGAGCCGCGCTGCCCGCCTTTACTGGTGACATCATGCAGGTGCCGCCCAAATTTTCAGCCGTGAAAATCGACGGTGAACGCGCATACAAATTGGCCCGCGACGACGAAGATTTCGAAATCGCAGCCCGCCCCTTGTGGGTCGAAGAATTGACCATGGTCGCGCGCGATGACGCGGACCACGTAACGCTGGAACTGACTTGCGGCAAAGGCGGTTACGTGCGCGCCATCGCCCGCGATCTGGGCGAGGCATTGGGCTGTCACGGCCACGTGCGCGACCTGCGCCGGATCTGGTCGGGGCCGTTTGATGCCGAAGACGGCGTGAGCATGGAGCTGGTGCAGGAACTGGCTAAAACCGGCGAGCTGGATCAGCACCTATACCCACTGGAACAGGGTCTGGTCGATCTGCCGGAACTGAAATGCACCGCCGACGGCGCCACCCGCCTGCGCCACGGCAACCCCGGCATGGTGATCGCATCTGACATCGAATATGGCGACGAGGCCTGGGCGTCATTCGAAGGCAAAGCGGTGGCCGTGGGTCGGTACAAATCCGGCGAATTGCACCCCAGCCGGGTGTTCAATCAGTAGCGTACACAGAATTTTCTAGAAAATTCAGCCACGCAAAACTTTTCTAGAAAAGTTTTCGCCTCAATCGATGATCCGTAACACCGGGACGGGCACCTCCGGGGCGGCCCCAATCTCATAGGCGGCCAGCACCTGCGCCTCGGCGGCGTCGGCCTGCGTGGCGTCATCAGCGTGGATCACGCACAAGGGATCACCCTTAGCGACCTGCACCCCCAGATCGACCAGTTCGGTCAGGCCAACAGCTGGGTTCACGATATCGTCGGCACGGCGGCGTCCGCCGCCCAGCTCGACCACAGCCAGACCGATATCGCGTGTGGCGATGGTGCGGATGTGGCCCGACACCGGGGCCAGAACGGGGCGGGTGAACCTGGCCTGGACCAGGTGCGCGGCGGGGTTTTCGATGAAATCAACAGGGCCGCCCAGCGCTGTGACCATACGGCCGAACACCTCGGCGGCTTTACCGCTGTCCAAGGCCCTGCGGGCGGCGGCGACACCGGCGGCGCGGTCCGGTTGCAGCCCGGCGGTGACCAGCATTTCGCCACACAGCGCCAAAGTGACCTGTTCCAGACGCGCGTCACGTCGTGCGCCACTCAGGAACTCGACGGCGTTTACCACCTCCAACGCGTTGCCCGCCGCACGGGCCAGCGGTTGGTTCATGTCGGTGATCAGCGCGTGGCAGGGCAGGCCAGCGGCGCGGGCGACCCCGGTGATTGACGCCGCCAATTCCTGCGCGCGATCGAAACTGTCCATGAACGCGCCGTTGCCGCATTTCACGTCCATGACCAGCGACCCCAGCCCGGCGGCCAGTTTCTTGGACAGAATGGACGCGGTAATCAGGGGCACGCTTTCCACCGTCGCCGTCACGTCGCGGATGCCGTAAAACCGTTTGTCGGCAGGGGCCAGATTGCCTGTCTGGCCGATGATGGCGCAGCCGACCTCTCGTACGACCTTGCGAAACAGGGTATTGTCGGGCTGGCTGACATAGCCGGGGATGCTGTCCATCTTGTCCAATGTGCCACCGGTATGGCCCAGACCGCGCCCGGAAATCATCGGCACATAACCACCACAGGCCGCCACGATGGGGGCCAGCATCAGGCTGACATTGTCGCCGACACCGCCGGTTGAATGCTTATCAACGGCCGGGCCGGGCAGGTCGGACCAGTCGAACACATCGCCGCTGTCACGCATGGCCAGCGTCAGCGCGGCGGCTTCACCGCGGTTCATCCCGCGCCACAGCACGGCCATGGCAAAGGCGGCAACCTGGCCTTCGCTGGCCGTATTGCTGGCGATGCCCGCGACCATGGCGTTGATCTCCTCGGCGCTCAGGGTGTCCCCGTCGCGTTTGCGGCGAATGATCTCGGAAAACAGCATGGTGTGTCCTTTCGTGACGGCTCAGTTTTGACCTTTCGGACAAGAACCGCAACCCGTCCCCTTGCCAAGCGGCGACGGGGCGGCCACAAACCCGGCATGATCACGCGTGAGTTTCAAAAGGGCGACGCACTGTCCACCGCTGTCTATTCCGACTGCGAGGCCTATCGCTATGCGTTGACCCGGGTCTGGAGCCCGGCAGGGCGCAAGGCGTTGTTTGTCATGTTGAACCCCTCGACGGCGACCGAGGTGCAGAACGACCCGACCGTCGAACGCTGTGAACGCCGCGCGCGCACCTTGGGGTTCGGAGCGTTTCGGGTCATGAACATCTTTGCCTGGCGCGACACCGATCCCAAAAAGATGCGGGCGGCCACGGATCCTGTGGGCCCGGCGAACGACGCCTTGCTGGTCGAAAGCTGTCCCTGGGCGGATCAGATCATCTGTGGCTGGGGCGCGCATGGGGAACATCGCGACCGTGGCGCAGAGGTCACGGCCCTGATGCGGGCCACCGGTCGGCCGTTGTTTCATCTGGGTCTGACCAAGGCGGGGCATCCGAAACACCCGCT